>JAQBFL010000265.1:0-3269 GCA_032123415.1 bacterium
TTGAAGTACGAGCGCTCGTGCAGGAAAAGGCGCGTTCCGCAATGCGCCGCAATGACGGTGACGCCGCGTTCGAGCGCGGGTATAAGGCGTCGGGGGTCGTTGAGCGTATTCGAGAACCGCCGCAAGGTGTGCTCGTTGCCCGTGTGGACGAGGAGGGGGAGTCCCTGTGCGGCCAGGGCGTCATAGAACGGAAAGCATCCAGGATCTTCAGGGCGGATATTCTGGGCCGAGGGGATCCACTTGACCAGGCACGCGCCGCGTGCGGTTAGCCGATCCAGTTCCGCGAGTGCATCCGGTCTTGCCGGATGGATACTGGCGCCGAAAAGCAACTTCTTGTGGAACGAGACCAGATCGGCGACCTCGTCGTTGTCGATGGTCAGGACCGTTCCGTCGGCATCGACGCTCCCGTCGGGGAGATAGGCGCCGTCGAGTGCCAGCAGAACGAATCGGTCGACCGCGGAAGCCTCTACCCAGGCGAGCACCCGTGTGCGCAGCCCGTCCGTTGCCGCTGCGTCCGTCAGGCCCGGGGCATCCAGCAGTCCCATGCGCCTTGCGAAGTGCCTCACCACAGGGTTTCGGCGGGCCCGGGGTTGAAGCAGGCGTGCGCGCGCTTCGGAAGTCCATCCCGTCATATGCACGTGCATGTCGTAGATCATGATGGACCGCGTTCGTCCGCCACCCGCCGTCCGCCGCGCCAGTGCGAGAAGGGCGGCGATTGCAGAAAGGCGCGCGTGGTTTCGTCCGGGGCGATTGTCGTTCCGGTGGTCAGGAGCGAATAGCCTCCGACGATGGCGCGATCGCCGATGGTCACATCCGCAAGCAGCAGCTCCACGGCGCCGTCCGCGTTGCGCCGCATGACATGGGGGTTGATGCGCACCCCGGCGCCGAAAATGACATCGTCGCCGATCGCGACGAAGGATCGGTCGAGGATGCTGGTGCCGGCGGCCCAGTACGTCAGGCGACCGACCCTGGCGCCCCACAGCCGCAACCAGGCGCTGTAGGCGCCGGGCACGATCCGCACCAGTTCTTCCAGCATGGGGAGACGACAGAACAGGACCTGCAGGTTGAAGACGCCCCACCACTTGAAGAAGTCGGCCGATCCCTGCCTGATCACGCCCTGGCGGATGGGAGACACGGCCAGAATCAGACGCGCGAGGACCGGCGGAAGTCCATAGAGCGCGGCCGCACCCGCCAGGAGCCGCCAGGGGAGTCGGCTCCAGGGAAGCGCCGTGATACAGAGAACGCCCGCGGCCAGGACGAACGCGGTGGTGTTGAGAACCAGCATGCCCAGACGCTGTCCCAACGAAAACCCGCTAAGCTTCGCCGGGCCCGGCGAGGCATCGTCTCCGGCGTCGGACGTGGCGGAATCGCGTTTCTGGGTCACAGGAACCTCACGGCTCCCCCGGGTACTTTCCGACGCCGATGCCGAGCAGCATTTTCCGCCACAGGGAAAGCCCTCTGGCGTCAAGCACGGGGTTGTCCAGGAAGTTCACGCCGGTGTGCACCGCCGCGATCTTCCATTTCCCGTCCTCCTTCACCACGACCGCGGTCCAGCGGCTGGGCATGACCACGGTACGGCCGGTTCGTCTGAGCGTGTAGACATCGTCGGACCTCCCGTAGCAGTACCCGGTGTTGTCATCAATGAATCGCGTGAGAATGTCCGCCGAGGGGTGCAGGGTCATGGTCTTGACCAGAGACTTCTCGCCGGTGAGCATTTTGGTGTAAAACTCCGCGATAGAGGCCGCATTCGTGAGCACCGTCTGGTTGACCGCGGTGAAGACGAACTGCCTGGCCAGACAGGCGGCGAGCGCATCCGTGTCCCGACTGTCGATCGAGGCCTTCACATCGCTCATCAACGCACGCAGAGCGGCATGGTCCGCCTCTCGGTCGATCCCCGCCTCTTGGGCGGCCATCCGGCTGCCGGTTGCCAGTAGCGCCAACCAGATCGCCACACTCACGCACCGAACTGCTTTCATCGCTGCCTCCTTCGTGGTTCGAGCACTCAGTTACTTATGGCACGAATGCCGTTGGACTGCAATTCATTTCGGCGCTTGTGCTTGCCACCGGGCGCGATGGCGGAGCGTCCCAGAAGTCTTCGGGCGGCAAGGTGCGCGGATCGTGCGCCGAGAAAGGCGCGGCGAAGCGCGGGTCGCGCTCCAGGCGGCGGACAAAGATGCGGTACGCCAGGTTCCCGACAAAGTTGATGGCCGTCGTGAGCCTCACCCCGTGGAGTCTGCGGACGATGTGCGGCAGGCGGAAGGTTTCCTTGTAAGCCCACTTGAACCCCGCATACAACTCGTCCGGCGTCATCTTCATCGGCGTGCAGACGACGTGCATGGTGTCGTAGTCGTCCCAGTTGAAGCTCAGCATCCGGCCCTCGGCGACCATGCGCTTGAAAAGCGGAGTTCCCGGATAGGGAGTGTAAATCGAGTATCTCGGGATGTCGATCTTGAGCTCGACGACCTGCTGAACCGTGCGCTCGAAGACCGTTCGGTCGTCTCCGTCGAGCCCAAAGACGAAGCATCCCTGCACGGCGATGCCGTGCGCGTGCATGGTTGCCATGATGGGTTTGTAAGAGTCCGACCGGTTGAAGCTCTTGTGGATGTCCCGCAGGTTGTCCTGGTTGATCGACTCGAACCCCAGCAGCAGGTAGGAACACCCGCTCTTTGCCATCAACTCGATCAGGTCCGGGTGCTTCGCCACGTCCACGGTGACAAGACCTCCCCAGCGCTTCTTCAGGGGGGCGATGGCCTCGAACAGTTCCCGCGCGTACTCGACATCTTCAACCAGGCTGACGTCATTGAAGCAAAACAACCGCCCGCGCAGACTCCGGATGTCCCGGACGACCTCCGCCACGGGACGCTTCACGTAGTGCGGCCACACGGCGGGAACCGTGCAGAAATCGCAATTTCGCTTGCAGCCGCGCGTGGCCTGGACGGTGTTCGGCATCATGTAGCCGCTGCGTCTCTGCAGATCCCGCCGCGCCGGCGGAACCCCGACGACATAGTCGTCAGGCGGCTGGTCGTCTCGGTACACGCGCTGCAGGGAGCCGGCGCGGAAGTCGCGCAGGAGCCGCGGCCACGACCGTTCGGCCATTCCGACGACGATGCTGTCCGCGTGTTGCGCAGCCTCTCCCGGCAGGATGGAAACGTGTACGCCGCCGAGAACCACCGGGATATTCCGGCTCCGGAAATGGTCGGCCAGGCGGTATGCCGCGTTGGCGTTGCCCGTGATCACGCTGATGCCCACGAGATCGGCCGGCCTGTCCA
>JAQBFL010000266.1:0-3869 GCA_032123415.1 bacterium
GAGCCGGTTGCGCAGCGGTCTTGACTTGCCGCGCGCAAAGGGCAATCATCGGCATCAGATAGCGAGCGGCCAACATCGCGTCGCAGCCTATCGCCGCTGGCGCGGCTCAGGCCGAACGCACACGTTCGGAGACGAAAAGGGACAAACTGGGTATCCTCTTTACTCTAGGTTCGAGAAGATGGGGTGGGGGGTGGTAGACAATCGCCATGTTCTGTGCTACAATTCTGTCCATCGTTTGGGGTGCGGCATGTGCGGCATGTGCCGCATGTGCCGCGCAGAAGACGATGGGGTGTAGAGCCTCTGATATATATTCAGTATCACAAGAAGGGGAAGGAAGGGCACTTGACGATGAGACGCGTACGGATGCTTGCGACAACGGTTCTGGTGATGTCAGGAGCCCTTCTGTCGCCCGGACTGGAAATCACGTTGGACTCCGTCAGCTCGGCGGGGCAGGGCACAGGCCAGGTCCTGACGTGGGACCACACGATCCAACAGGGCGCCGGTCGCATCCTGGTGGTGGGGGTCGGAATGGAGAACCGTCCCGACAGGCCCGTCGACACCGTGACCTACGGGGCACAATCTCTGACGCTCGCGCCCGACAGCCGGGTCGAGTACTCCGGATCGAAAGCCAACGCCACGGAACTCTGGTACCTGCTTTCGCCGGCAGTCGGGACGGCGGCCATCACGGTAACGTTCTCCATGACGGTGGACAACGGCGCGTCGGCCGCCGGCGCCGTTTCGCTGTTTGGGGTCAATCAGGGCCCTCCGGAGGCGGTGGCGGCGTTCGCCAGCGGAGATTCGCAGGACGGCGACTACGCGCTTTCCATTACCACGCAGACCGACCGTGCGTGGCTGATCGACGTGGTGAACAACGGCGAAGGAACCTCCACGAACTTTGTCGCCGGACCGGACCAGACGGAGCGTTTTGACCTGCGTGGAACCAACCGGTTCAGAGTGGCCGGGTCGACCCGTGAAGTGAGTTCCGCGGGCGTTGTGACCAATACGTGGCATTGCGAGACGCCTACGCCCAGCCGCGAAGCGCACTCGATCATGGCTGTCGCCCCGCTGAAGCCGCCGTCCGTTGCGATCGTCAGTCCGACAAACAACGAAACCGTCAGCCGGGCGGATCTGACCATCGTTGCCGCGGCCTGGGGAGGAACGGGGATCACGAACGTGGATTTCTACGCGGATGAGGTCTGGCTTGGCAACGACGATACGCCCCCATACGGCTGGCAATGGATGGGGGCTTCGCTGGGCGAACACGTGCTCACGGCCCGCGCCTACGACACGGACGGCAGCTCAGCCACGTCGACTCCCGTGACGATCCAGGTTGTCTCGAACCTGCCGCCGCGCGTCAGCATCACCCGCCCGGGGAACGGTATGGTGGTGAGTTCGAATCTGGTGATTTGCGCCGACGCCACCGACGATGTGGGGGTGACCAGTGTCCTCTTCTACGACGGGGACACGCTACTTGGCGGCGACGACGCGATGCCCTATCGATTCGCGTGGAACGGGGCGGCCCTGGGAGGGCACTCCCTCCGGGCCGTGGCCTTCGACAATACCGGCTGGGCATCAACCTCCAGAGTGGAGGTGACCGTCATTGTGCAGCCGGTGCAGCACGTCATCGTGATCAGCGTTGACGGTATGGGCTCGGCGTACGTCAAGCCGCTCCTGTTTTCCGGGTTGGTCAACGAACTGACGACCTTCAAACGAATTCAGGCCGAAGGATCCGGCACTCTGAACGCGCGCGACGACCCGGACAGTGCCGTGACGCTGCCGAATCACATCACCATGATGACCAGCCGCGGGGTCTTGGGGTCATCGGGGCACAACTGGATCAAGAACACCGATCCGCTGTCGACGGAAACGATTGCCGGCAACAAAGGGTCCTACGTGGCCAGCGCTTTCGACGTGGCGCACGATAACGGACTGCGCACGGGGATCTGGTCGGGCAAGTCGAAGTTCAGCCTTTTCCAGCAGTCGTACGGTCCCGAAAGCGGCGCGCCGGACATCACGGGGCCCGATAACGGGCGCGACAAGATCGACATCGACAAGGCGAACTCATACATTTCGGCGGCGGAAATGACGGCAGACTTCACCAACCGGATGACCGCCGATCCCTTCCACTTCGTCTTCTTCCACTATCAGGACCCGGATACGACCGGGCACGCGTCGGGCTGGTCGACAAATCCCGCCAGTGCCTTTGCGGCGACGCTCAAGAACGTAGACACGCAGATAGCCAGAATTCTGGACATGGTCGTGAACAGCGACGAGTTGCGCGGGAAGACCCTGGTCATTCTCACCGCCGATCATGGTGGGCACGGGACGACGCACGGAGACACGACGAACCCGCTGGATTTCACAATCCCGTTCTACGTGTGGGGCGCGAACGTCGACGGGGGAGGGGACCTGTACGCCATGAACCCGACCCGGCGAACGGAGCCGGGGCCGACGGATAACCCGCCTTACAGCGGCCCGCCACCGGTTCATAACGGCGACGCGGCCAACCTGGCGTTGGATGTGCTGGGTCTGGGGCCGGTGCCCGGATCCACGATCGGCGCCGACCAGGACTTGCTGGTGACCACTTTGCTTTCCCCGTTACGGAGCATCCGGATGGAGTTCGGGGGGCCGGTCGTGGAGTGGGACGGGTCGAATGCGTGGTACTACACCCTGGAGTACACGCCGGCGTTGGATCCGTCGGCCTCGTGGACCAGGCTCTCTGGAGTGGGTTCACTTCCGGGGGTCGACGGGCTGATGTCGGCCATGGATACCAACGCCCTTACGCGCGGATTCTACCGCGTGCGGATGACGCCATAGGGTGCACCATTCAGGCTTCGCTTTCGCTTGACACGCTTTCGTTGCGTGAATCCGCGGGTTGACACGCACCCCTCGATTGGTATATTTCATTTCCTCACGAAAGCGAGGCTTCATGTCGAATGCGATCGAGCAGTTGTTGACGGTACAGGAGATCGATGCGCGGATACGCGGAATCGAGCGCGAGCTGACGGACATACCGCTCCGCAAGGCGCAGGAAATGTTGCGTCTGACGGAGCACAAGGCCGCGCTGGCGGCCGCGGAGGGCGAGCTCAAG
Organism: bacterium; assembly: GCA_032123415.1. Classification (GTDB taxonomy): domain Bacteria; phylum Verrucomicrobiota; class Kiritimatiellia; order UBA8416; family JADHWI01; genus JAQBFL01. The sequence continues at coordinate 3,092 of JAQBFL010000266.1, forward strand.
AAACGCCAGGCCGAGGTGGGGCGTCTCGATCTGGAGAGCCAGAGCCTGGGGGCGCGAATCTCCAAGCTCCGTCAGCAGCAGGTTGAACTGAAGACGAACAAAGAGTTCAAGGCCATGGACGGCGAGATTGCGACCGTCCGGCAAGGCATCACGGGGCTCGAGGACCGCGAACTCGAACTCATGGGCCAGGTGGAGGCATCCAAGGCCGACGTGGCCGCGAGAGCCGCGGACGTCAAGCGCGAGGAAGAGGCCATTCTGGCCGACACGAAAGTGCTCGACGAGCGGGCCGACGAGTTGCGGACCGAACTGGCGGCGCAGAAGACGGAACGGACGGTTTCCGTTTCCGGCGTGCCGGGCAATTGGCTGACGTACTACGACCGGATCGCGACGCGGCGCAAGGATCATGTGCTGGTGCCCGTCGAGAACGGCACGTGCGGCGGCTGTCACATGCAGATGCCTCCATCGACCGTTCACTCGGCCCGCCAGCGAGAGCATATGACCGTTTGCGATTACTGCGGCCGTCTGCTATACTCTTGACTTGGAATCGAGCGAGCAGGGGCGATCGGTCGCTTCGGGGGCAACCCCGGGGAGGAAAGTCCGGACTCCACAGGGCAGGATGCCTCGCAAGTTCGCCGGGAAACCGGTTGTTCAAGCGAGGGGTTCCCCGGTTAAGCGGGGAATACGGCCAGTGCCACAGAAAACGTACCGCCTTCATGGGCCGCAAGGCTAGTGAAGGCAAGGGTGAAAAGGTGGTGTAAGAGACCACCGGGCGGTCAGC
>JAQBFL010000267.1:0-4356 GCA_032123415.1 bacterium
CAATCGATTCTGCCGCATATTGTGCGGCGGCTCGTACAGCCTCACGGGTAAGCTGGGGATAGGCCTGTATGAGTTTGGTCTCCGTGGCGCCCTCCGCCAGCTTGCGGAGAACCAGTTCCACCGTAACCCGCGTGCCGCGAATCGTAGGCTTGCCGAGCATCACCGCCGCATCGATACAAACATAATCAGCAACGTTCATGCGGAAACTCTAGCTCTTCATGCCGCAAAACGCAATAGCTCAGAATCAGCCGACAAACCGAAAGCACCATACTCGGTTATTCTGGCCCGGCCACGGTAAGTGTCTGGCAAGGAAAGGGATAGGACTTGAGATGCGCTTCCACGGGGTGTTAGCAGGTGATTTTGAGCCAATAATGGGGACTTGGCGGTTGCATCGGTAGTGTGGTAGAAATTTGCGTTCCGTCGTGCCTTCCTCTTTCCTCCCGCCGAACCGCCACGTAGGTGTTGATTTTCCGCGCCGCGCGGTGCAGGCTTTGTTGCGGAAGCGAAAGGAGTTCGATCGATGCGGTTGTTCGATGCGCATTGCCACTTGCAGGATGAGCGGCTCGTGACCCGCGCGGCGGCGGTTTTCGAGGCCGCGGGCCGCGAGGGCGTGGCCGGGTTCTGCTGTTGTGGCACGGAGGAGGGCGACTGGGGCGCCGTGGCGGACCTGGCCGCCGCGCACCCCGGCATCGTGCCCGCCTATGGACTGCACCCGTGGTACATCAGTCCTCGTTCGCCGGACTGGTCCGCCGCGCTCGCCGCGCGCCTGGCGGCCAACCCGCGGGCCGCCGTCGGCGAGATCGGCCTCGATCACGCCATCGCGGACCACGACGACGCCGACCAGCATCTTCGGACTGACCGCCGGGGCCGAGGCCGTGCGGTTGATTCTGGCGGGCACACACCAGCCGTGCGGCATCCGGTGAACCGGACGGCGGCTGCGGCGCATCAACACGACCGGTGCATCCGTTCGGTACGCTGCATGGAAATGGCGCCCGTCGGGCAGACCCGCAGACATTTGCCGCATCGGATGCACTGGTCGCTGTCGATCCAAATATACGTGCTCTCCGCCGCCAGGCTCGCATCGACCACCGCCTCGACCGCGCCATCCGCGCCGCGGAAGACGCGCGACACGCGCTTGATGCACTTGCGCGGCGCGACGTCGATGCACCAGTCGCAATGGATGCACTTGTCCTGGTCGATCTCGAACTTGTAGTGGCAGAAGTAACAGCGGAACGCGTTGTCCGCGGCATCCTCAGGGGCGAAACCGCGCTCGACCTCGGCATCGTCGACCGCGCGCTCCGGCATGCCGGCCACGCGCATGGCGCCGGCCGACTGCAGGTCATGATCCCGCACGCGCCCGACACAGCCGTCGCAGTCCAGGCTCTCGACGGACACGAACGTCTCCATGCGCGCCCGCCCCATCAGGAAACCGTCGACGGCCTCCGCGGCGGCTTTGCCGTTCGCCACCGCCTTGATGACGTTGTCGCTCCCGGTGGCGAAATCCCCCGTGGCGAAGACATGCGGGCGACTCGTCCCGAACCCACCCGTCAACACGAGCCCCCGCGGCAGTATCTCCAGTTCGCGCTCCTGGCCGATCGCGACGATGACGTGCCGGCACGGAACCTCGAAGTCGCTTCCCGGCACCGGGATCATCCGGGGCTTGCCTGCGGCGCTCTTCGGATCGAGCACGTTGCGGCGGAAGGTCACGGCCGCGACGCGTCCGTCTTCCATGCGCCCGCACACCGGCGTCGCCAGCGTGCGCACCACGATATGCTCGCGCGCGATCTCTTCCAGCTCGTCGGGGTTCGCGGCCATGAACCGCTCGGTCCGACGGTAGTAGATCGACACCGCGCCGCCTTCGCCCAGCAGCCGGCGCGCCGCCCGCGCGCTCGAACGCGCGCAATCCACCGCGGTGAACCCGCCGCCGATCACGACCACATCGCCTTCGAGCGAGACGATCTCGCCCCGGTTGTAGCGGCGCATGAAATCCAGTCCGGAGATCGTCGCGCCCGCGGGAATGCCGGGGATGTCGATGGCGTTGACCTTCATCGTCCCGGCCGCGATGCAGACCGCGTCATACTCGCGCGCCAGCTTGTCCAGGCCCGCCGCGTCGATATCGACGCCCACTCGCGCTTCCACTCCCGTCTGGAGAATCAGCCCGATCTCCCGGTCGACAACCTCGCGCGGCAACCGGAACTTCGGGATGCCGTCGACCATCATCCCGCCCAGGTGCGCCTCGCGCTCGAAGACCGTGACCGCGTGCCCCAGCCGTTTGAGCTCGCGCGCGGCGGCAAGCCCCGCCGGGCCGCCGCCCACAACAGCCACGCGCTTGCCCGTGGCCCCGAAATAGGCCGCCGGCGGGCTGGCGCGCGTCACCGCATCCGCCGCGGCCCGCTTGAGGTGGCAGATCGTGACCGGTCCCCTCGTGTTCGTCCACTGGTGGCGGCAGCGGTCCTCGCACGGCCGCGTGCAGACGCGCCCCAACACCCCGGGGAACACGTTGCACTCCAGGTTCACCGCGTAGCAGGCCTCCGCGTCGCCGTGCGCGAGATGCTCGATGTACAGGGGCACGTTGGTCCGCGCGGGACAGGCCGCCTGGCAGGGGATGTCCTTCTCGAGCACGCGCCGGTCCCTCTCGCGGCGCGCCTCGCCTTCGGCCACGGAGTACTCCCGCAACGCAGGGGCGGTCCGATAGTCATACTTCATCGAAGACCGCCTTCCGGAACGGGTCCATCCCCACGCGGTTCACGCAGTCGGTCAGCGTTTCGCGCTCGCTGCGCAGCGCCATGAAGGTATCGAGGACCGTTCGAGTCACGGCCATGCAATCGGACATCTTGAAATCGCCAAGCTTCCGCCCGTGCGCGGTCTGGTCTCCGCCCAGCAGCATTTCCCAGCCTTCGACCGACCCCAGCTCCTCGCGAATGCGCATGCCGCGGAAGCCGATGTCCACGATGCGGTAGGGCGCACAGGAGTTAGGGCAGCCGGTGATGTCGATGCGCACGAACTCGGCCGCGGGCGCATACTTCGGATCGCGCACCAGCGGGTCGAGCAGGTCCGTCAGCTCGCGCGTCGTGCCGACCGCCTTGGGGCAGTACGTCGTCCCGACGCACGGCACGATGTCCGCGATGCCCTCGACCCCGTCGGTTTCGAACCCCAGGCCATGAACCGCCTCCACTGCCTCCGCGCGCTTTGCGGGCGCGATGCCGTGCAGCTCGACGTTCTGCCGGTTCGTCGTGTAGAGCCGTTGATCGGCAAACATGTCCGAAAGCTCCGCCAGGCTCGCGAGCTGCCGCGAGGTCATCTCGCCCCTGGGCACGCGCGCCCGCACCACGGCGCTGCCGTCCGCCGTGCGCAGCGCCGAATCGGTCAGCGGCCGCGCGGGGACGTCGCCCGCCACATCCGGCGCCGGGTCGACGCGAAACCCGTCAACAGACACCCCCTCGGCGCGCAGGTTCTCGATGACGATCTGCCGGCACCGCTCGATACCCAATCGCTCCACGACGAACTTCAGCCGCGCCTTGGCGCGATTGAAGCGGTCGCCGTGGTCTCGAAACAGCAAGGCCACGGCGCGCGTCAGACGCACGGCCCGATCCGACGGCACGAAGGAAAACAACTCCCGCGCCACGAACCCCTTCCATCCCATGCCGCCGCCGATGACGGCCTGGAAACCGAGCTTCCGCCGGCCGTCGGTCTCGCACGCGACCGCGGTCATGCCCAGGCAGTTCATGTAGGGCTGCGCGCAGGCGGCCTTGCAGCCGGACCAGACGATCTTGAACTTGCGCGGCAGGTTGTCCAGATCGTGGCACGACGCCAGAAGGCGCGACGTTTCGCGCGCGAAGGGCCGCACGTCCAGCCGCGCGTGCGCGCAGTTCTCCGCCAGGGCGCAGGCCGTGACGTTGCGGGTGACGTCCCCGCACCCGTGATAAGTTGAAACGCCCTCGGCCGCCAGCTCGCGCATCGCGTCCGGAACGCGGCCGACCTTCATCCAGTGGTACTGAATCGACTGGCGCGTGGTGATGTTCACGCGCCCCTGCGCATGGCGATCCGCCGTCTGGGCGATCTGCCGCGCCTGCACGCTCGTCAGCACACCACCGGGCACGACGATGCGGGCCATGAGGTTGCCGGTCTGGCGCGAGCCGTAGATGCCGTACCACTTGGCGATCATCCCTTCTTCCTTGGACATGACGCCGCGCTTGGCGATCTCGTCGAAATCCAGAGTCAGTCCGGCCGCCTTGACTTCTTCGTCTTCACTGAGGCTGCGTTTGGTCAATTGTCTCTGCATGCGTCGTAGTCCTTAGTCGATGTCCTTCCGGTCAATCTTCGTGAAAGAGCACAGTGGAAAGATAGCGCTCCCCC
>JAQBFL010000268.1:0-4154 GCA_032123415.1 bacterium
GGACGTCGACCGGTGCGTGAGCCACTACGCGCCCGATCATCGGATCAGATCGCGCGATGTGGGCCCCGGCCGCGAGCACATTCACCAGTTCCTGGCATCGACGCGCCAAAGCTGGCCCGACATCCAGATCGTCGTCGAGCATGCCGTTGCCGAGGACGACTGGGTCATGGGTCACTGCCTGACGACCGCCACTCACTCACAAACTGTCCTGGGCGTTGCGCCGACCAACCGCCGGATCCAGGCAACGTTCTGGGATTTGCACCGCTTCAACGAGCGCGGCCAGATCGTCGAGACCTGGAACCTGATGGACAGCCTCGCCATCATGCAACAACTGGGGCTCATTCCGTCAGGCCGTTGAGGCGCTACATCGGGCTTCATCCCCTTTAACCTTCTCCTCCTCCGTAATCGGGGGAGGCGGCCGAAGGCCGGAGAGGGGCGTTCAAAGATGAGCAATACGTTGATGCTTCTGACCCCTTCGCCCGCTACGCGGAGGCAGAGGATGAACGATATGCGATTGCCCTTCGGTCAGAGGGATTTTCGGAAGACGATCTCGCCATTGTCCTGGCGGCCGGTCTCTTCCCATCCATTCTGCCGATAGAAGCGTTCGGCGCGGGTGCCCGGGTCGGTCGTCAGCATCGCTTCGGCAAAGCCCGCGGCGCGCAGATCCTCGCAGGCCCGGGGCAGCAATGCGCGGGCGATGCCGCGGCCCTCGTAGTCGGGATGGATGAACAGGCCGAAGATCGTGCCGTCGCGCGGATCGGCGACGGCGAAGCCTTGTATGGCACCGTCTTCTTCCCAGACCCAGAAGGCCGCATTCCCGAAGATCCAGTCCGCGGTCTCATCGACCTTGGCCACCGACGCCTGGCTCAGGCGGTTCTCCCGGACGGCAAGGCGTACTTCCGAAATGCGGGGACGGTCGTCGATTGTCGCCTTGCGGATCATGGAACGGAGTCGGCTTTCAGTCGCGGGGGGCGGACGTGTTCTTCGGCGGCCTATAAACGATCATTTCGACGGCCCGGAACTTCGCCTGCCTGAGCTGGGCCATCTTGGCGTAGGCGGCCTCGACCGAGGAGAAGACAAAACTGTGCCGCTTGCCGGTGTCGGGGTTTTCCGCCCACACCGTGAACTTCGCGGTGGCGCCCTCCTCGCTCATGCCACCACTGTAACACGCGCGCGTATAGAGCAAAGATGGAGGTCATCCATCGGACCATGCAACCGCATCGTGAGACCGGACATGACGCACGCGGGCGCCGCCGTTAGTGTCGTCATGCTGCGGTGCGATCTCCGCTGTTCGGGGCGCAGGCCGGCAATGGTGCGCGGGAAGAAGCCCATCGTGACAGTTTCACGGCATTCCATCCGATGATGTACGCGACACGCCGGTGGCAGCAGGCTTTGCGGCTTGCGGTGGCCTGTGCGGTGCTTGCCGCCCTCCAGTCGCCATCGATACCGGCGCGCGCCGATCCACAGGGTGCCGACACCACCGCCGCAAGCGAAGAGACTGCGACGGACGCAACGACCAAGTCGGACGCAAAGGATCCATCTCCCTTCGTTGCCAAGATCTGCCGCACGCTGGCCGAGGCGGCGGCCGACAACGAGCTCCCGGAAGAGTTCTTCACCCGTCTGATCTGGCAGGAAAGCCGCTTCGACCCATCGGCGGTGAGCCCGGCGGGCGCGCAGGGCATCGCCCAGTTCATGCCCGGAACCGCCGCAATGCGGGGGCTCATCGACGCATTCGAGCCGCTGCAGGCGCTGCGCGAGTCGGCGAGCTACTTGCGCGAACTGCGCACGACATTCCGTGGCAACCTGGGCCTGGCCGCGGCGGCCTACAATGCCGGCCCCGCCCAGGTCGAGGCATGGCTCGCCGGCCGTCGCCGCCTGCCGTGGGAGACGCAGGCCTATGTCCGCATCATCACCGGCCACAGCGCGGAGGCCTGGGTGGCTCAGCCGCCGCCGCAGGTGCAGGCCCCGAACACACCGGCCTCGAGCGCGGCGAAAGGCGAGCGGTGCGTCGAGCTCGCCAGGCTGATGACGGCCAGTCCGCGCCGCCGTGTCGACCTCACGACCAACCCGGCGTGGGGACCGTGGGGGGTGCAGCTGGCCGGCCATTGGTCGGAAGGACATGTCCTCGCCACCTACGAGCGGCTGCGCCGCAAGTACGGCGCCGTTCTGGGCGAGCGGCTGCCGCTGGTCCTGCCGGCGCGCCGGCGCGACCTCCCGACATATTCCGTCCGAGTCTCGGAAAAGAGCCGGGCGGAAGCGAATGCGCTGTGTGCAAAGCTGCGGGCCGCGGGCGGCGCCTGTGTGGTTTACCGCAACCCGCGCTACTGAACCGCCTGATAGACGACGTGCAGCGCCCCGCCCGTTCAGGGCTCGCATTTAACCAACCGCAACCCGAGGCCCGGCGTGCCCGCGGGAAACAGCGAGATGCCATCGCCCAGCACGAGCGGCAGCACTGCCATCTCGAGCACGTCGAGCTTGCCCGCGGCCATCATGCCGCGGATCACCTGCCCACCGCCCTCGATCCAGACGCGGCGGCACGCCCTGCCCTCGAGCTCGGCGGCAATCGCGGCGAAGTCTGCCGGCCGCGCCTCGACGCCTTCGGGCGGATCGGCGAGCGGCCGGCTGGTCACCACCAGCGCCGACTTGCCGGGATGCGGCCACGCGCCGAAGCCGCGCGTGATCTCGTAGGTGGCGCGACCCATCACGATGGCATCGACCTCGGTCAGAAAGGCTTCGATGCCGAACTCCTGCGGTGGATAACCTTCCAGCCAGTCGAACGAACCGTCGGGCCGCGCGATCTTGCCGTCGAGCGACACGGCGATGTGGCAGTGCCAGATCGTCCTGGCCATCGGTCCTGTTTCCCCGAACTAGGGCGCCGTAGTGCGCGCCGCAGCAGCCGCCGGGCTTGCGGCGGTTGCCGACGCCGTCGAGATCAATCGATCTTGAGAGCTTCCAGCCGAACGCTCCGCCCGCCCCGAATGCTGGCGCGCGCCCGACGAACCCGCTGGAGGAAACGCGGATCTTTCTCCAGGCGATAGTCGAACCAGTCGTCCTCCGAGGCGAACCCAATCAGCACACCGGCCGGCTTGCCGTGCCGCGTGATGACAATATCGCCCTTCTCCGCTTCCCGAAGATAGCGCGACAGGTCGTTCTTGACTTCGGAAAGGGCCGCTTCCTTCACGAGCGTTCTGCGAACTGACTTAGCCATCTGTCGGCCTCCTTCTTGGCGACGATTGCGAGAATTTCCACGGTCGAACCGCTCACATCGTAGAATATGCGAATCTCATCGACGCGAAGCCGGTATTGCGGCCTCTCGAGGCCCCGCAAACGTTTGATACGGCTGCGACTGAGCTTGGCCGGTTGATGTCGCAAATGCGCCTCGATCGCGTCGCGTAACGACGATCTCACCGAAGCTCGTAGTCGCCGCAGGTCGTCAACCGCCTCAGGCGCGAGCACGATCTCGTAGCGCATTCTGGCTAGAGGATAGCCAGAATTCACGGCACTGGAAATGGCAATCTAGCGACCGAGTGTCTTCGCCAGAAACGCCTTCACGTCGACCACGAACTGCTTCCATGCCGGCTCGTGCGCGCCGTAGTGCGCGCCGCAGCAGCCGCCGGGCTTGCTGCGGTTGCCGACGCCGGCGAGATAGCGCACCGGCAGGCCGAGCGCGTCGAAACTGTGATGCGCGCCCTCGTAGATCCGTGTCTCGACGAGGTCGCGGCCTGAGACGGCGCGGTCGACCACCGCCTGGCACTGCGACACCGGCGTCCAGTCATCGAGCGCGCCCATGGCGAACAGGGTCGGCTGGCGCACGGCGAGCTTCGGCCCCATCGCCTCGGCCAGCCCGCAGTCGGGATAGACCAGGATGGCCGCGCGGAAAGCCGGCGGCGTCGCGGCGGCGTCGGGCTGGCCCGCCAGGGCACGCAACAGCGCCACGCCACCGCCGTAGGAATAACCCATGACGGCAAGCCGCGCCGGATCGACGAAGCTTTGCCCGCCCAGCCAGTCCAGCGTCGCGTCGATATCGTGCGCGCGCGTCTCGGCGTCGGCTTGCGACGGCCAGTTGCGGCCGCACACGTCCTTGAGGCCGCGCGCCGAGAAACTGTCGACGACGAGCGCCGCGTAACCCCATGACGCCAGCAGCCCGGCCATGC
>JAQBFL010000269.1:0-2768 GCA_032123415.1 bacterium
GGCATCTACGACTTCCTGCATTTTCATACCCGGACTCACGAGGTGTTGGGCATCGCCCGCGGTCGCGCGCGTGTTCAGTTTGGCGGCACCCGCGGCCTGGAACTTGACGTGGAGGCGGGCGACGTGGTCGTGCTGCCGGCCGGCACCGGGCACCGTCGCGTGTCCGCCAGCGCCGATCTGCTGGTGGTTGGCGCCTATCCCGACAATTGCGGCTTCGACCAGAAGCGTCCAGGGCAGATCGACCACGCGAGCGCCGTCGCGGCGGTCGCTGCCGTCCCGTTGCCGCGCGCCGATCCGCTGTACGGGCACGATGGTCCGTTGCGGGAGACGTGGATGCGATGAAGTACATCCCGGTCTTCGTGGCGTGTCTGCTGGCGAGCGGACCGGCCGCGGCGCAACCCGAGGCCTATGGCGGCCTCGCAACGATCGAAATTCCCTTCGCCAACGGCCCGATCCGCGCCGAGCACGTACCCGAAATTCGCCTGAAGCTGAAGGGCGCGGCACCGCGCCGCTTCGGCATGGATACCGGTTCGACCGGGATCGTCGTGGCCGCCGAGCACTATGTGCCGGGACCGGGCGACACCAACGACGGGCCGGGCCGCATCGTCTACAACAGCAGTGGGCGCGTCCTGCACGGCACGCACCACACCACCGATGTCGAGATCCTTCTCAACGACGACCGGCCGGCGGCGACCGCACGGGTGCAGGTGCTGCGGGTGGAAAGCATCACCTGCCTGCGCAACGCCCGCGACTGTACGCCCGATCCGCGTCCGCGCGGCGTGGCCTTCATGGGCATCGGCTTCGACCGCGCCGCCGCCCAGGGAACCGACAGCGGTCCGGCGGCGTCCGCGCCGCGCAATCCATTCGCCAATCTCGTGTCGCTGGGCTCCGGCGCCCCGGCAAGTTCGATACGCCCAGGCTACATCGTCACCCGGACCGGTATTCATCTCGGCATGAACACGGCGCTCACGCGAAATTTCGCCTTCGTGAAGCTCTCGGCCAAGGGTACCGTCTCGGCGTCGGGCCTGCCGCAATGGAACGCAGCACCCCTTACCGTGTCGGTCGACGGCCAGACCGCGACCGGCACCAGCCTGGTCGATACCGGCATCAGCTACATGTTCCTGTCGCCGCCGCCCGGTACTGCGCTGATCCCAGGTGCGCGGGCGCCGGCGGGCACAAGGATCGCGATCGGATTGCCGGGTGGGCGTGCCGCCACGGCTTTCTATGAGTTCACGACCGGTGACCGGGCCAATCCGCTGCATCCCGAAAAGGTCGAGGTCGTGCGCGATCCCGGCGTCTTCGTGAATACCGGCCGCATGTTCTTCGAGGGTTTCGATTATCTCTACGACGCCGTCGGGGGCTATGTCGGGTACGGCTGGAACGGCCGTGTGAGCGGTGCCTTCGGCAGGGTTACGCCGGGCGGACGATGATGTCGGGCCGGGCTGCCGCCTCACCGGAGGATGCGGGCTTCGCTCCCGACCTTGCCGAATGTCTGGACAAGCTCGTCGCCGACAAGCGAGCCTGGAACGTTCACGGCGTGGTCGTGACGCGTGGCGGTCGGCTGGTGGTGGAGCGCTACTTCACGGGCGATGATCGCCGCCGCGGCCACGCCCTGGGGGAGGTCGCGTTCGGCGCCGACACGCTGCACGACCTGCGCTCGGTCTCCAAGAGCATCGTCGGTCTGCTCTACGGCATCGCGCTGGCGCGCAGGAAAGTGCCGCCGCCCGAGGCAGAGCTCATGCCGCTGTTCGCGCAGTATGCCGACCTCGCCGGCGATCCCGGCCGTGCGCAATGGACGGTCCAGCATGTGCTCACCATGACCATGGGCACCGATTGGGACGAACTCAGCGTGCCCTACACCGACCCTGCCAACAGCGAGATCGCCATGGATGGCGCACCGGATCGTTACCGCTACGTGCTGGGACGCCCGGTGGTGTTCGCGCCAGGTGCGCGCTGGGTCTATTGCGGCGGCGCCACCGCGCTTCTGGCCAGATTGATTGCCGACGGCACCGGCCGGAGCCTGCACGCCTTCGCCCGCGAGGTGTTGTTCGATCCGCTGGGGCTCGGCCCGACCGAATGGCTGACCGACGGCAAGGGCATCGAGTTCGCCGCCTCCGGACTGCGGATGCGGCCGCGCGATCTCGCCCGCATCGGCCAGCTCCTGCTCGATGGCGGGGCGGTCGAAGGAAGAACCATCGTGTCCAGAGAGTGGCTGGCGCGCATGACGACGGAGTTCGCGGTCTGCGACGAGGTCCGTCGCTATGGTTACCAGTGGTATCTCGGCCATTTCGGCTTCACGGCGCCGCATGGGCCGGGATGGAGCCGCAGCCGGCTCGAGGCTTTCCACGGCGCCTATGGCAACGGCGGCCAGCGGTTGTGGGTGGTGCCCGGCCTCGATCTCGTCGTCGCGGTCGTCTGCGGCAACTACGATACGCCCGATCAGTGGATTCCGCCGACGCGGGTTCTGCGCGAAGTGGTCCTGCCTGGCCTCAGGTGATCCCGGGATAGGCCGGCCACGCCGCCGGCCGCGCTTACGATGGCGGCCGGTCGGACGGTGGATCGGCAGAGCCCGGGGTGGTGGAGGCGGGGGTGTCGGACGACGGGGCGGCGGACGGCGGCGCGGCGGGCGCGTCTGCCGGGCGCGTGTCCGGGTCCTTGGGCGCGCCCTCGCGGGCCGCCCGCGCGCGTTCCCTGGCTTCGCGTGCCGCCGCATCGCGGTCCATGGCTTGCTTCTCCAGCGCTTCCTTCTGGGTTTGCTGGCCGCCCTT
>JAQBFL010000270.1:0-2826 GCA_032123415.1 bacterium
GTTCTCGTCAAGAAGGCCGCCGCGGCGGTCAATGCAGCCTTGGGGCAGTTGGAGCCCCGCGTCGCCGGCGCTATCGCACAGGCCGCCGACGAGGCCCTGACCGGGTGCTTCGACGACAACTTCCCCCTGACGATCTGGCAGAGCGGCAGCGGCACCCAGACGAACATGAACGTCAACGAGGTGCTCGCCAGCCGCGCCAACGAGCTGCTCGGCGGCCAGCGCGGCGACCGCGTCCCCGTCCACCCCAACGACCACGTCAACCGGGGGCAATCCACGAACGACGCCGTGCCGACCTCCATGCACATCGCGGCGGTGCTTGCCCTGCGCGACAGCCTCCTCCCCGCCCTGGACGCGTTGCACGCCTCGCTGGCCCGCAAGCGCGACACGTTCGCCGACATCGTGAAGGTCGGCCGGACGCATCTCCAGGACGCCACGCCGCTGACGCTCGGCCAGGAGTTCTCGGGCTATGCCGCCCAGGTGGCCGCCGCGCGCGCCGACCTTGACCGTCTGCTCGGCGAACTGTCGGCCCTGCCTATCGGCGGTACCGCGGTCGGCACCGGCGTGAATACCGTCGAGGGTTTCGACACGGCCATGGCCGCGGAGCTTTCCCGACTGACGGGAGCCGCCTTCCGCGTCCAGGCCAACAAGTTCGCCGGCATGGCCGCCCACGACGCCGTCGTCCGCCTCTCCGGAAGCCTGCGCGCCCTCGGCGCCGCCCTGATGAAGATTGCCAACGACCTGCGCTGGATGGGAAGCGGACCGCGCAGCGGCATCGGCGAGCTCGTGCTGCCCCCCAACGAACCCGGTTCGTCGATCATGCCGGGCAAGGTCAACCCGACGCAGTGCGAGATGCTGACCATGATCGTCTGTCAGGTCTACGGCAACGATACGGCCATCGCCATGGCCGGCTCGCAGGGCCATTTCGAGTTGAACGTCTTCAAGCCGCTGCTGGCCGCGGCCATTCTCCAGTCCATCGGCCTGCTGGCCGATGGCTGCCGATCGTTCGCCGCCCGCTGCGTGGATGGAATCCAACCGGATCGGCGGCGCATCCGACGGCACCTGGAGAACTCGCTCATGCTCGTCACCGCGCTCAGCCCGCATATCGGCTACGACGCGGCGGCCCGCATCGCGCTCGCCGCACACCGCGAGGATCGCGGTCTGCGCGAGGCCGCACTGGCCTCGGGCCTCGTCAGCGCCGAACAGTACGACGCGTGGGTCCGCCCCGAGAACATGCTCCATCCTCATCCGCGCAACGGATCGTGAACCCGCCATGAACGCTCCGCGCCCAGAGAGGACGCCGATCGCGAAAGCGCGCGTCGCCGCGCTGACCGCCGCGGGCGCGCTCTTCGCCGTCTGGATCGCGGCAAACTTCAGCCGGTTGGCCGGCGCGCAGAACGGCATCGTTCGCTTTCCGCTGTGCGCGCTGTTCGCCGTGCTGCTCTTGCTGCGCCCCCCCGCGGCGTCCGCCGCGGGGGCGCGGCGCGAGCCGCCGCCGTGGACCATACTGGCCGTCGCCATCGCCGGTCTCGCCGCCTCCATCGCCGGCCTGGTGGTCAACGTCGGCCAGCTCGAATGGCTGGGCGTTCTGGCTTTGCTCTGGGCGATCCTGTCGTGGGCGCTGCCCGCGCCCCAGCGGCGCAACGCACCGCCCGCGCTGCTGCTCCTGGTCTGGGCCCATCCGCTGCCCGGAAGGCTGTTTTCACCGCTGGAGTTCGCGGCCCAAAGACTGTCGGTGCGCGGCTCGGAGTGGTTTCTGCACGCGCTCAACGTGCTCTGGGCGCAGATGCTCGGCTACATCCGCTTCCAGCGCGGTGGGTGGGAGATGCTCGACGCACTGAGCCAGATGGGATCCGCCGTCCAGTACGGAGCCACAAACCGCACCCCCTACGCAGTGGGCGCCGAAGCGGCCCGGCAACTGGGTCGCACATCCCGCGCAGTCGAGCTGCTGCGCGAGGGCGTGGCCCGCTTCCCCGGGGACCTGGACCTGCTTAACAACCTGATCTACACGCTGGCCCAAACCCCCGAGGGCATCGAGGAGGCGCTCGATCGCATCGACGCGCTCCTGGAGGCCACGCGCCGCAGCGTCCACACGCTGGACACCGCATCCACCGTATATACCCGCGCCGGCCTCCTCGATCGGGCCGACCGCACGCTGGGCGATATCCTGGCGCGTGTCGAGCCCGGCTCGCGCGCCTGGTTCCGCGCCCGGTCCCGCTCCGCCGAGGTGGAACTGCTCCGAGGGAAGGCGGCCGAGGCCGTGCGGTCCCTGCGTGAGCTGCTCAACCAAACGCCGCGCATTCCGGAAGGCGACCTGCGGGAAGCACACGACCTGCTCAGAGACGCCGAAGCAAGCGCCGCGGAGGCTGGCCGCACCAACGGACCCACCACGCCGTGAGCCTCCCTGTCCCAGTGTCCAGCTTGTGGGTGCAGAGAAGAGAAGAAGCACCACCCGCTTCGCTGAAGTCACGGTGACACGGAGATGAGAGACGATGGGGGAGAAAAGGGCGAGTGGGAACGACCGATCCATCCTCCTGCTCGCTCGGAAACCCAGTGTTGCGCGAATCTGACCCAGGGCGGTGACTTCTTGGTCGCCGTCCGGGCACTGTCGAGACGTCCGCCCCGCGCCAGATGCGCGCAACGTCATCTCGGGAGAAGGAAGGGAGCACAACAGAGTCCCAGCTTCTCCCTTAACCAATAACCCTTAACCAATAACCCTTAACCAATAACCCTTAACCAATAACCCTTAACCAATAACCCTTAACCAGTAACCCTTAACCAATAACCCTTAACCAGTAACCCTTAACCAGTAACCCTTAACCAGTAACT
>JAQBFL010000271.1:0-9031 GCA_032123415.1 bacterium
CCCGCGCCGGGCGCGGCTTCCTCATCGCATGAGGGCTGACGGGTGGAAATAGGAGCAAGAGCAACCCTTGACATGATACCATAGTATGATACTATAGCGTCGAAATGAACAGCAAACATCGGCAGGCACTCGATAGGAGTGTCGCGAAACCCGAGCGATCCGATATCCCATGGAAGGATATCGAAGGACTGATCATCGCGCTCGGCGGAGAGATATCCGGGGGGCGAGGGTCCCGCGTGCGGATTTACCTCAATGGGATTCGTGCGGTGTTTCACAGGCCTCACCCCAAGCGAGTGACGGACAAAGGAGCCGTGAGTTCGATGCGGAGATTCTTGAAAGAAGCGGAGGTGATATCATGATGGAATACAAAGGATATATTGGAAACGTCGAGTTTGATGATGATGCCAACATTTTTCATGGGGAAGTTATCAACCTTCGGGATGCTGTCACATTCCAAGGCGCATCGGTGACGCAACTCCGCAATGCATTCCATGACTCTGTGGATGACTATCTTGAGTTCTGTGCTGAGCGCGGCGAATCACCGGAAAAACCTTTTTCAGGGAAGTTCATGGTGCGGGTCGAACCCGAACTGCACAAGGCGGTCGCCATGCACGCAAAGGTGGAACACAAGAGTCTTAATGCATGGATTCACGACACCTTGGAACTTGCCGCAAGATAGAGGACAGGAGAGCAGTCGAGCGCATTCTGAATTCAATTCAGGGGCGGTTTGCCGGAAAATGCCTTGGCACATTCTGGCGCCTGACAAGCGAAGCGGCATGGCGGATTCTCTGGGTTGAGCAACGATTCGGCCTGGGATCGAAACCCAAAGAGGCTCCGCCACGCCGAAAATACTATTGCAGGGATTTCCGGACGGCGCAATTCGAATCGGCTCGCCGCTCAGCGTGTTGAAGCGTGTTGAAGAAGGCGGGGCAAGTCAAATATTCTTGTGGGGCCCGACAACTTTATCTTGCCTGTGCCATCTTTTGCCTTGAACCAGACGGGGTGAGCGGTACAGTATACACGTTTCCTCGGCCATCATGGCGAGCGTAGCTCAGTCGGTTAGAGCACCAGATTGTGGATCTGGTGGTCGCGGGTTCGAACCCCGTCGCTCGCCCCACTCGTCTTCCGCGGGAGTCTTCCGCGGGCCGGGTCCCGGCGGTCTGGCCGCCCCGGACGCTGTACGCGGCCTCGGGTCGCGGCCGATCGATGAAACGGTTCGAACAAGATGATAGCGGAGCAGAAGCCTGCATGCTCGGGCCGTACGGCGCCCTCATCGCAACGGCCCATCGCGGTCCCCTGCTCGAAAGCTGGCTGACTGGCATCGCCGCGCACGTGGCATCCCCCGCCGCCCGCGTGCTGACCGCCAGGCGCCATCGCGTCGTCGTGCTGTCGCCGCCGGCCGGCGCCGCCCCGGGCGAACTGGCCGTCAAGGCGTTCGCGCCCGCCGGCATCATCGCCCGCCTGCGCGGCGGGAAGGCGCGGCGCACGTGGCACGCCGCCGTCTACCTGCATGAGCGCGGCATCGGAACGCCCCCTCCGGTGGCGTGCCTGGAACGGCCGCGCGGATCCCGCCTTGCGGAAAGCTACTTCGTCAGCGAATTCCTCCCCGGCCGCTCCAGTTTCAAGGACGAGTTGATCCGTTTGTTTCGCGAAGAACCCGCCTGCGAGCGCTTCATGGCGCTGCTGGAGGCCGTGGCGGCCGCCGTGCGCCGGATGCACGACGCCGGCTTTCAGCATAACGATCTCGGCAACCAGAATATCCTGCTGCGCCGCGAGGCCGGCGGCGGCTGGACGGATGTCGCGTTCGTCGATCTGAATCGCGCTCGCCTGCGCGGGCGTCCCCTGTCCGCCCGCGAACGGGGGCGCGACCTGTCCCGCATCCATCTGCCGTCCGACCTGCGCCGCGTGTTCCTGGAAATGGTCTGCGCACCGCAAGCGCCGGAGCGTTCGCTCCTGCGCTGGGAGCGCTTTTACCGCGCGCGCTACGCATGGCACTGCGCGACGCGGGCGTGGCGGCACCCGCGGCGCGAACGCCGCACGCGGGCCGCTTCCGCGGCCACCGACTACCCGCCCGAGCGCGACCTCTGGGTTTGGGACGAGCGGTCCGGCCAGGCTATCAACCTGTTCGTGGCGCGGAACAAGCGCCGCCTCTATCCCGCTTCCCGGCACCTGCGGCAGGCGCCGGCCGTGCTGGCCGTATCGCTCCCGGCATGGCGCGCCTACCGCGATCTGCGGGCGAGCTGTTTCGAGGCGCCGGTCGACCTGCGCGGGCGCGTGTCCGTGGCCATCTCGGCTCGGGTGGACCGGCTCGAGCGCGAGCGGGAGTGGCTGGAACGTCTGGGCCGCCCGCCGGTGCACATCCGTTTTCTCCGGCACGAGGCGCCGGCGGTTTGGCGGCATGCCGTCGGCGCGGTGCGGGCCTTCCACGCCGAGGGCGTGCCCGTGTCGATCGCGCTGGTTCAGGATCGCGAGGCCGTGCGGCGCCCGGAGCTCTGGCGCGACTTCGCGCGGACCGTGCTCGACGGCGTGGCCGACTGCGTGGCCTGGGCCGAGGTCGGCCATGCGATCAACCGCGTCAAGTGGGGGTTCTGGAGCTTCGCGGAGTACCGCCGGTTCCTGGCCGCGACGCAAGCGGCGACGGCCGGTTTCCGTGGGCTGCGCCTGACCGGCCCCGCGGCCATCGATTTCGAGTACCCGTTCGTGGCGGCCGCCCTGCGCGCGGCGCCGGAAGGCTTCCGGTTCGCCGCCCTTTCGCACCACATGTACGTCGACCGCCGCGGCGCTCCCGAGAACCGCCAGGGACCCTTCGACCTCGTCGGAAAGCTGGCGCTCGCCCGCGCCGTGGGGCTGGCTTCCGGACGCTGCGGGGACGCGCTCATCGTCTCGGAAGTCAACTGGCCGCTGCTGGGAACCGGAGTCTACTCGCCCGTCGGGTCGCCCTACGAGTCCCCCGGCGAACGGAAGAACGACCCCAGCGTGACCGAACCCCTGTACGCCGACTACATGCTGCGCTACCTGTTGCTGGCGCTTTGCAGCGGCATGGCCGAGCGCGTGGCGTGGTGGCAATTGGCGGCCCGTGGGTACGGATTGCTCGACGACTCGGGCGCGGGCGACTGGCGGCCGCGCCCCGCGTTTCAGTCGCTGGCGACTTTCCTGCGGCTGCTGGGCGCGGCCACGTTCGTCGAACGGCTGCCCGCTCCCGCAAACGCCCATTGGCTGAGGTTCCGGCGCGAGAACGCGGCGGACCTGTTCGTCGGCTGGTCGGCTGCCGGACCGGTCGCCATTCCCCTCCCCACCCCGCAAGCTACGATCCTTTCCTCATTTGGCTCTCCGGTGGCCGTCCGCGGGTCGCTGGTTCTCGACACATCGCCCCAGTACTGCCTGCCGTAGCGCCGATCGTCGCCATCACCGTCATTGCTCCGGCTTCGTCGTCACGGCAAGTTCGTCGCTCTCGAGCCCCCCGAGAATGTCCAGCACCGAGATCAGGTGCTTGGCGCTAGCCCGACTTGCGCGGTGGCCATGGATGATCCCAAACTGACGCCCGCCCTCTTTACAGAAACGGGCGCCTGGCCCGTGGGGTCTGTCCCTGTGTCACGCCCGTGTCACATGGATGTCTCATCTTGTCGCGGTGCTGTGACATTCCTGGCGCAGTTTTCGCGCTGGAGATGGTCTGTGGAACTGACGCGTGGACCGCTCCGGACTTGGGCGGACTGGGGGGACAGACCCTGAACATGCCATTTTCACTGCAAGTCAGCATGGCGGACTGGGCGCGGGAGCGCTAGTGAACGCACGGTGCTTGCCATCTTTCGCCACGTCGCTTGACGCTTCTCGGACGCATCGGCACGCTACCTGCTGTATGCACAGGCATAAGTGGTCAACCTTCCAAGAAAGGAAACCGGCCCACACAGACAAGAGCGACACAGAGAGACACAACACTGACGCACCCAGGCCAGGCTTGATTGACGACAAGGTTCACTCCTTACCTTCTCAATCAGGCCTGGCCACTTTCTGGGGTCATTATGCATTCTATTGTAAGCATCATCCCGCCGGTTGCATACATCGGTATGCACCATCCGCCAGGAATGGCCTGAGTATCTCACGAACCTCGAGAACCATAAATACCTGCGCAGTAATGGATTGCGACATTTAGTGCCGACAAGGCACTGTCTGGCATGCTTCTCGCGTTGTACCTGCTATCGACGCGGACTTTGAACCGTGAGTGCAGGAGCCGGGTTTTCGGGGATGTCCGGATTCGTGGAGAGGGCGGATGACGGAACAAGCAGACCTTATGTACGAGAGATATGCTCGGGATATTACCCGTTTCCCGCGTATCTCATTGGATCGCGAGCGACATTTATCGCGGTTGATCATCACAAGCCGCCGCGCCAGGACCGTGGATCGCGCGGTGAACGAGATGGTTGAAGCCAACCTGCTCTTGGTCGTGCACTGCCTCAAGGACTTCGCGCGCTTCCTCGAATTCCCCAACGTGCGAATCACGAACATGGATTTGATCGCCGAGGGCAACATCGGGCTACTCAACGCCGCGCGCAACTTCGACGCCGAACGGGCCGGCGGCGAGGCCGGCGGGGTGCGCTTCAGCACCTACGCCTGTAAGAGCATCAAGAACGCCATGCGCCGCGCCCTGAAGCTCTCACGGTTCATCCATGTTCCCGAGCATCACTTCAGCTACTGGACGCGGATGAAGGCGCTGGAAGACGAGTACGGCAATGCGATGGAGGACAACGCGCTCAAAGAGACGCTGGGCGTCAACACGGCCAAGCTAAAGATGCTCCAGCAAAGCCAGGAATCTGGCACCACGTTGTTCGAGGACCTGTCGCCGGATTCCGTGTCAGGCAACATCTGCGATCTGATCGAGGACGAGAAGAGCGAGAACCCGGGCGTGGAGGCGGAACGAAGGGACTTGCGGCGGTTTCTGGTCGAGGAGCTTTTTCATTTACCCCTGCGCACCCACAAGATGCTCACACTGATCTATTTCGACGAGCGCGCCATGACCTTCTCCGAACTGTCCGGCCTGTTCGGCGTATCGAAGGAACGCTGTCGGCAGCTCTGTGCGCGTGGCTTGGAGACTCTGCGCGAACGGCTTGTGGCCAGGATCGACAAGGTTCTTGGCCCCGAGGCTATCGGGCGCTGGGCCGACGGCAAGGAAAGCACAACGTCAAACGGACGCGCCGCCGTGGACACGATGCTCAATAACCTCGTGACCATGCCCAAACCGCGCCGTTTCCGCACGCCGCAGGTCGCGGCGGCACAGGTCAACGCCGCCTGAACATCACAGGACCGGCGCCAGGAGCGATGCCGCATTCTCGGCCAGACGGCGCAACGCGGATCGGCCACGCCAGGCCAAGATGTCCAGTTCCTCGGAACGGGCTTCGTCTTCGCACACGATGCGCTTAAGCTGGCCGATAACGTCGGTGTCGTAGATGGCGAGGTTCGTCTCGTAGTTGAGCCGCAAGCTCCTCACGTCCATGTTCGCCGTGCCCACCAGCGCCACCGTGTCATCCACGATGCACGCCTTGGCGTGCATGAACGGACGGAGGCGGCGATAGATCCGCACGCCGGCGTCCACAAGTTCTTCGTAGAGCGCCTCCGCCGCCAGGCCGGCGCACAGGTGGTTGGTCCGCCGCGGAACGACCAGCCGCACATCCACACCGCGCAATGCCGCTCCGCGCAGGGCCCGCAGGAGGTCCGGCGCCGGCACGAAGTATGGCGTGACCAGGAGAATCTGGCGCCGGGCAAGCGTCACGGCCAGGAAGAACGTGTCCCACAGCGCGTCCACGCCGACGGAAGGACCGCCATTGACCAGCCGCGCCACCGCCCGGCCGGCGGCGTGCGGACGAGGAAAATAGCAGTCCCGCAGGAGTTCGTCCGGTCCCTCGTCGGTCATGAAATTCCAGTCCCGCAGGAACGTGTACTGGAGTTCGAGCACGATCGGCCCCCGCACACGGAAATGGTAATCGCGGATTTCGCCGCCCTTGGTCGCCTGGTCGTGGATGTTGATGCCGCCGCAGAACGCGGTCGTTCCATCCACGATCAACGCCTTGCGGTGGTTGCGGAGGTTGACCTGGAACTGACGTTTGAGCGGGTTGGCCTGGGTCCAGCCCACGAGCTGCATGTTGGGAACTCGCTTGTAGCGGAGGAAGAACCCGCTGAGCAGAGCGCGCGTGGACCCGAAACGGTCGTACAGGATGCGCACCTTCACACCGGCGCGCGCCCTTTCCGCGAGTGCATCGAGGAACTCGCGCGCCACCGCGTCACGTCCCAGGATGAACGTCTGCATGTGGACGTGATGGTGGGCGGCGCGGATGGCCCGCAACATCTCGGGGAAGGCTTCGGACCCGCTGACCAGGGGCTGCACGTCGTTGCCGCCCAACAGTGGAAATTCGGCCTGCATCGAGGAAATGGCGCGCCCCAACTGCTTCTCGATCTCGGTACGCGGTTGTGCCGCGACCATCTCGTAGACCGCGCGCCAGTAGGCCAGGGGAAGGCTTTCGTCCTCGCGCGCCCGCCGTTCGGCCAGGAACTGTTCGTCGTGCTCCCGCTTGATCCAGCCCTTGGCCGGAATCCTGTCCACGCCGAACGAGACATACAGCAGGGGGCCGATGACGGGAAACGACCAGGCCACGGCAATCCACAGAATGGTCGTCGAGGGCTCGCGCCGGGCTTGCAGGCAGTGCAGCACAACCAGCGTGAAGCACGTCAGATGGAGTGCCCACCCCATGGCCAGCGCATGGGTTGACAGGAACCCCGTCGCGATCTCCACCAGCTCCTGCGCCTGCTGCATAACACCCGCTCCGTAACCGGATATCGACACGGTACACACAATATGCCGTCCACGGGCCATCTGTCCATACCGCTCTTCCGCATGGGGTGTCGACTTGACGATTTGCAGGCATGCCCCAGCCACCCCAAGGGTAGGGTTATGGTGAGACAATCCGTCAAGATCATCAAACGGGCATTGATTGCCCAGGCGTTGCCAATCCACGCTGCCGCGCACCATCGAGCAGGCTCGGGTTGAAGTGACCTGAGCACGCGCAGGCAGTTCATCAGGACTGCGGTTCGCTCCACCGCGGGCTTGCATTCCGGGCGCGTCTTCTGGTAGAAGGCCTCCTTTCAAGCGCCACCGGCGAGACCGGCCGCCCCCTTGCGGGGCGGGCCGCCGGGCGCGAGGGAGCCACGGACCATGAGTCAGAAGAAATTGCGGATCGGGTTTATCGGAACCGGGGGCATCGCCAGGGCGCAAATGCACCGCCTCGCCAAGTTCTCCGACGCGGAGCTGATCGCGGGCGCGGACGTCAACGCGCAGGCGCTGGAAGCGGCGCGCAAGGAATGCTCGCTCGGCAACGCCTACGAGGACTGGCGCGAGATGCTGCGCAAGGAGGATTTGGATGCGGTCAGCGTCTGCACGCCGAACGGGCTGCACGCCGAGAACAGCATCGGCGCACTGGAGGCCGGGTGCCATGTGCTGGTCGAGAAACCGCTGGCCATGAACGCCGTCGAGGGGCAGGCCATGGTGGATGCGGCGAAGAAGGCCGGCAAGCACCTGATCATCGCCTTCCAGTGGCGTTTCCACCCCAAGACGCAGTACCTGCGCAACGAGATCGCCGCCGGCCGCTTCGGCAAGGTGCTCTTCATGCGCTGCTCGGCCATGCGCCGGCGCGGCATCCCGAACTGGGGCGTGTTCGGGCGCAAGGATCTCCAGGGCGGCGGGCCGCTGATCGACATCGGCGTCCACGTCATGGAGATGGCGCATTACGTCATGGGCAGCCCCCGGCCCGTGGCCGCGGTCGGTCACACGTTCCGCTACATCGGCGACAAACCCTGCGACGTGGCTTGCATGTGGCCGAACTGGGACCACAAGACCTACACGGTCGAGGATCTGGCGATCGGACACATCCGGTTTGAAGACGGTTCGGTCATGCAGGTCGAGGCCAGCTTCGCGGCACACGCCAGGGAGTCGTGGACGTTCTCGTTCCTGGCCGAGAAGGGCGGCGGCGATTTCGAGGACCTGTCCGTGCGGACGGACGAGAACGGCTACATGGTCGACAAGAAGCCCGCATACCTGGCCAACGACGATTGCTTCGATCTGAAGATGCGCGCCTTTGTGGACACCGTGCTGCACAAGAAGCCGACGATCGCGGACGCGGCGGAGGGCCTCGACATTCAGAAGATGATCGACGGCATCTACCGCTCCGCCGAGACGGGCAAGGAAGTCTCGATCGGCTGACCGGACGGCTGACCGGACGGTTGAAGGGCGGCGCTAACGCTGGAAGACCTGCGGGTCCACGGGCACGAGGTCCAGCCGCGGCTTCCAGCGGGGCGAGGCGCCGTAAAACGACATGGCGTTCTGAAACACGAGGTTTCGAATCGTGTTCTCGGCGTGGCCTTCTGCCGCCATGAACCGGACCACCTTGACCAGGCTGAGCGGGTCGGAGATGCCCCAGTCCGCGCTGCCGTTTACCAAGGTCCGTTCGCTGCCGAAACGGCGGACGATGTCCGACACGCGTTCGGGCGTCAGTTTCGAGATCGGGTAGACCGTCATGCCGCAGTAGCAGCCCGTGTCGCGGCTGGCGCGCATCGTGTCCTCCGTGTTGTGGTCGAGGACGATCAGGTTCGGGTTCATGTCAAGCTCGCGCAGGATGGCGGCCGTGCGCACCGTGCCCTTGAGTTTGTCCACATGCGGCAGGTGCACGATGACCGGCATCGACCGCGCGCGCGCGATCTCGAGCTGCCGCGCGAACGCATGCTCCTCATGGGGCGTGATGTTGTTGAAACCGATCTCTCCGAGCGCCACGCACCGCGGATGGTCCAGGTATTCGCCCAGGCCGTCGATGACCGCATCGGCCAGGTCGCGGTTCTCCGCCTCTTTGGGATTCAGCGAAACGGCCGCGTAGTGGTCGATCCCGAAGCGTTCGGCGCGCACCGTCTCGAAATCGAGGATGAGCCGGAAGTAGTCGAAGAACGTGCCCGCGTAGCGCCGGTCGGCCCCCATCCAGAACGAAGGCTCCACGCA
>JAQBFL010000272.1:0-4286 GCA_032123415.1 bacterium
GTGGCGCGCCCGAACAGACCGAACCACAGAAGAGGAAAGCGGGGGGTGCGCTGCGCGCGCAGGGCCGCGTCCAGCCCAGGCCCCGCTTCGTACGAGACGAACCCGGCCGCGAGAAGGCCCCGGCGCTCCACGGCGTCCGCCACGCGGTGCAGCCCGTCCGCCACCTGAGCCGTGTGGTGGACGCGGATCACCTCGCGCAGGTCGCCGAATTCCAGCCAGTGGCCCGCGGACGGATCGTGGAGCAGAACCCGGACAGGCGGCACGCGGGGCGCGTGGGGTGTCTTGCTCTGGCGTTGACGGCCGGTTTCGGAAGGCTTGTTCACGGCGCCTATGCAGTCTTGGCGTGACCGTGTCGAAGTTCCTCCTCCACTTTTTCAGCGAGGAAGACCTTGAGCAGTGACTGGTAGGGCACGTCTCGCTTGTTGGCCAGCGTCTTCAGGCCTACGAGGATGGACTCCGGCAGCCGCAGGGAGATCGACTTAGTAGAGGGTTTCAGATTCGGGAAAACCGCGCGTTTCGCCTTGGACCAGTCGAGATACTCGGTGGAATCGTGCGTCGCCCAGAACGTCCGCTCTTCGTCCTCGCTTTTGAACGCTGGAATCTGCTTCTTGGTCATGATCTGTATACCCTCCGTTCCTTCCGGCTCATGTCGCGTGCCGACACCACCCTCAGACGGCGGTCACGCCTCGTGAACGCAACGAACAACTCTCGGCCTTCGTCCGTTTGCCCCAGCGCGTAGAACCGCCTTTCGGTGCCGGAATGCCCCGGATCGTCGCCCCAGAGAAGCGGGGTGTTAAAGAACACCTGCTCCGCCTCCAGAGGCGTTACATCATGCCGTTTCCAGTTCTTCTCGGCGTTACCGCCAATCCAATCGAAGCCCTCGAAGTCCGGTTCCGACACCATGTCTGTCATGTGAGTACCGTATATTATCGCCGTATACGTGTCAAGCCGGATTCACCAGGCCGGATTCACCAGGCAGCATGGACGGTTCGAACCCCGCCAGATCGGGCAACACAAGGTCGGCGCCATCCACGTCCTGCCGCGGGCGGCCTTCGCGGCGCAGCGCCACGCAGCGCATGCCCGCGGCTTTGGCGGCCGCCACGCCGGCCGACGAGTCTTCGAACACGACGCAGTCGCGCGGCAGCACCCCCAGCCGCCCGGCGGCCAGCAGAAAGCCGGCCGGGTGCGGCTTGCCGGGCGCGTAGTCCTCCGCCCCGAGGTGAAAACGGATCTTGCCGGCAAGGCCCATGATCCGCACGCCAAGGTCCACGTCGGCCCGCGGCGATCCGGACACGATGCACACGGGCGACTGTTCCGCCAGCCGTTCGAGCAGAGCGATGGACCCGGCGATCCGCACGTCCGTGTCGCGCCGGAGGACATTCAGCCGCGCCGACATGGCGCGCTCCATTCGTTCGCGCGTCATAGGCAGAGCCGGCAGGCGCCGGCGGAGGGTTTCGTACACGTCCGGCCAGGCATGGCCGTAGACGATGGCCAGCACCTCGGAGTCGTGCAGCGGGAGCCCCCACTCGCGCAAGAGGCACGACGTGGCGTTGACCCAGAGAATCTCCGTGTCCAGGAGCGTACCGTCGAGGTCGAAGACATAGGCGCGGTTCATGCCCACCATCATACCCCCCGGGAGCGGCGGGTCAAGAGCCGTCGGAGGCTGATAGGTTCACGATCCGGCGCGGGCCAAGACCCAGGCCGGGCCGTCGGCTCCGAAGGTCCTGGCCTTCAGGTTCATGAAACGTAGGGCCGTCGGCAGGGGTAGGACCCCGCCACGCGCAGGCGCGTCGAAACCTTGATCGCCGCGGCGAGCGAGCGCTCGATCCGCCGTTCGTGGTCGCCGCCGGTCACGTCGAGCAGGAACGCGTACTCGCGCGGGCAGCCGGGGATGGGCCGCGACACGATGCGAGACAAGTTGACGTCCTGGGATCGGAACACGTCCAGAAACGTGCACAGACTGCCGGGCACGTTCGGCAGTCGGGCCGACAGGGTCGTCTTGGTGGGGTTCACGGGCGGCTCGCGGCGGCCCGAGATCAGGATGAACGACGTCAGGTTCGGCACATCGGCTTGCACGGGGTACCGCAGAATCTGCAGTCCGTAAAGCTGGGCCAGGCGGCGGCTGCCGAGGGCCGCGGCGCCCGTCTCGGCGGCGGCCCACAGCGCGGCCACGGCCGTGCTGGCGACGACGCGTTTCTCGACGCGCCGCAGGTTCTTGCGGACCCAGGCGCCGCAGTGCTCCAGCGGCGCGAAATGCGAATACAGCGTCTTGATCTTCTCGTCGCGGCGGCCCAGCAGCGCCAGGTTCACCTCCAGCGAAAGCTCCTCCCGGATGTGCACGCGCGGCTTGTTGGCCAGCAGGATGTCCACCGTCTCGAAGATCGCTCCGCCCGAGGAGTTCTCGATCGGGACGATGCCGTAGGCGCCCGGCGTACGGGACGCGTGACGGCAGACTTCCATGATCGTGGGCAGGGGAATCTGCCTGGCCGACTTGCCGAAACGCTTCTCGGCCACCAGGTGCGAGTAGGTTCCGCGGGGCCCCAGAAAGGCGACTTCTATCTCCGGCATCTTCATGCTCCTTATCGACGCCCGCACTCCGCGCGCAGGGGCGCGGGAGGGAGCCGTCGTCATCTACCTCGGGAGGACCAGCCTGACCACGCGAAGCAGTTCCTCTCCCTGATTGCCTGCCACGCAACGCGTTACGCCATCCGGGATCCTCGACAGGAACAGTCGCGGGTCGTCATGGCGGCGCGACTCGTCGTACAGCACGATGGGGATCTCCCTCGTCCCGGGCATGGCGCCGAGGATCGGCGCAACCGCCGCGCCGGACATGTCGGGCAGGAACTGTTTCATGAGGATTGCCCGCGGGGCGTGGCTCGACGCATGGACGATGGCGTCCGTGGCCGAATGCAGGACGGCCGTCTCGAACCCCGCCCCTTCAAACGCCTCCACGATGTCGGCCTCGCTGGGCTCGTACCCCTCGTGCTTGAGGTGGACCGTCAGCGTCACCCGCAAATGCCGGTTGTCGTCAACGATCAGGATCTTTGACTTGCTCATGTTCGTTCCCTTCCAGTTCGGCCGCGTCTGCCGACATCTGCTGGAGGCCGTATACCATTCCTATTCCAATTCGTTCCCTATGTCGATAAATTTTCAACATCCTCATTCCTCCGCCTCCGCCGTGCGCGGCAGCACGATGACGAACCGCGCCCCGCGCCCGGGTTCGCTTTCCGCGCGAATCCTGCCGCCGTGGCGCTCCACGATCTTGCGGCATACCGCCAGCCCGATGCCGGTTCCCTCGTACTCCTGGCGGGTGTGCAGGCGCTGAAAGATGTTGAAAATTCTATCCGACTGCGCGGGATCGAACCCGATGCCGTCATCCTCCACCACGATGGCGACCGCGTCCTCGCCCACGGCGTCCCGCTCCGCCTCTTCCGCCGGCCGGGCATACACGCGCACGCACGGGGGGACCCCCGGCTTGTGGAATTTCAGCGCATTGCCGATCAAGTTCTGCATCAACTGCCGCATCTGGACGGGCTCGGCCTCGAGATCCGGCAGCTCTCCCGCCTCGACCCGGCCGCCGCTGTCGCGCAGCCGCAGCTCCAGGTCGGCCAGCACTTCGCCGACCGTCCTGTCAAGGCTCACGCGCTCGCGCGTCCCCGCGCGCGTCGAGATGCGCGAGAGCGCCAGCACGCCCTGGATCAACGCCGTCATGTGCGCCGCGGAATTCAGAATGCGAGAGAGGTAGCCGCGCGCGTCGTCGGAGAGCGTATCCATCTCGCCCGTTCCGCGGAACAACTCGCCGAACTGTGTCATCTTGCGCAGCGGCTCCTGGAGGTCATGAGAGACGACGTACGCGAAGTGCTCGAGGTCGGAGTTGGAGCGCGCGAGATCCGCCAGGGTGGCGCGCAGCCGTTTGTCGGCTTCGTTGCGCAGGGTGATGTCGCGGACGAAGAAGCAGAGAAAGACGCCGGCGGCCAGGTGCAGGCGCATGATCGCGATTTCGGCGGGGAAGACCGTGCCGTCCTGGCGAAGGCAATAGGCCTGCAGCAGCACGAAGCGGTCGTTGTCCAGGCTCTGGCGCACGGTCTGCAGCAATCCGGGCGTCCAGCCGCTGACGACATTCTCCAGGCGCGAGCCGCGCAATTCGTCGCGCGAGTAGCCCAGAAACTCCTGGGCGCGGGCGTTGGCGTCCGCGATGACGCCGCTTTCCTGCGTGACCAGCGCGGCATCGTAGGACTGCTGCAGGAGGGCCTGGAAATCCGCGTCGCCGGGCCGGGCCGACTCGG
>JAQBFL010000273.1:0-2766 GCA_032123415.1 bacterium
GGCATCGAACTCGCGGCGCAGAACGCCCTGTACATGGGAAACGAGGTGCATGACGTGGCTGTAACGTTCCACCACCATGTACTCCGTTACCTGGACGCTGCCGGGCTCTGCAACACGACCCACATCGTTCCGACCAAGGTCGACAAGCATGACGTGCTCGGCCTTCTCCTTCTCGTCGGCCAACAGCTCGTCCGCCAACCGCCGGTCCTCCTGCTCCGTCGCCCCGCGGGGCCGCGTGCCCGCGATGGGGCGCACTTCCACGCGATTACCCGTCACCCGCACCATCAGCTCGGGGGACGAGCCGATCAGCACGCGGTCCCCGACTTTGAGGAAGAAGGTGTACGGCGAAGGGTTCAGGAAGCGCAGCGCGCGATACAGCGCCAGCGGCGAAAGCCCGGCGGACGGCGCGGAGAAGCGCTGACTGAGGACAACCTGGATAATGTCCCCCGCCACGATATAGCGTTTCGCACGCCGCACCATCTCCTCGAACTCGGCGGCCGAAAGGTTGGATTCCAGCTTCACCGGTTCGCGCGGCGGCGCGTCCTCGTGCGCGGCAGGCGCGCGCAGTTGCGCCACGATGCGCCGGATTTGCCCCGCCGCGTCGTCATAGGCCTCCCCGGCCGAGGCGAATTCGGCCGGACGCGAGCAGACCACGACCTTGGCGGTATGCCGGACATTGTCGAAAACGATCAGCTTGTCCGCCTTGAGGAAGCGCGAGCACGGGTCGACCGCGCCGCAGTCCGGCTTGGGATGCGGCAACCGCTCGAACTCGCCGCCCGCCTCGTAGCCGACGAAGCCCACGGCGCCGCCGCAGAACCGCGGCAGCCCCGGGATCTCGGCCAGCCGCACGCCGCGGTAGATATCCCGCAGTTTCTCCAGGCCGCCGGACGGACCCGCGCCGTGCTCGACGCGCAGGAAGAGCTCGGGGTCCACGCCCACGAAGGAGTAGCGACCCCATTTCTCCCCGCCCTCCATGCTCTCGAACAGAAAAGCGTTCTCGCGATCCGCGAAACGGCGGAAGACGGAAAGCGGCGTGTCGGAATCGACGAGAATCTCCTCGAAGACGGGGACCACGTCGTGCCCGGCCGCCAGGGCCTCGAACTCGGTTCGTACGGGGGAAATCATCCCCGCACCTATAGCCCCAAATCCCCCGCGCGGTCAAGCCATTCCATCGCGCCATTCCGTCACGATAGACTTGTCCACCGCGCGCGGGCGCGGTATAGTGACGCGAAATGAACACCAAACTTGTTATCGTGCCGACCTATGACGAGCGCGAAAACGTGCGTCCCATCGCGGCCGCGGTCTTCGCCGTCAACCCGGAAACGGACATCCTGTTCATTGACGACAACTCCCCTGACGGAACCGGACAGGTGCTTGACCAGATGCGCGCGGAAGACCCTCGGGTGCATGCGTTGCACCGCGAAGCCAAGTCCGGCCTTGGCCGCGCCTATATCACCGGCTTCAAATGGGCGCTGGCGCGGCAGTACCGGCTGGTCTTCGAGATGGACGCGGATTTCTCGCACGATCCCCACGAGATTCCGAATTTTGTCCGGTCCGCCGAGCAGGCGGACCTCGTTCTCGGTTCGCGTTATGTGAACGGCATCCGCATCACGAACTGGCCCCTCAGCCGCCTGCTCCTCAGCAAGACGGCGGCCCTCTACGTGCGCATCGTCACCGGCATGCCGGTCTCCGACCCCACGGGCGGCTTCAAGTGCTTCCGCCGCGAGGTGCTCGAGGCCATCAACCTGAACTCGATCATCTCGAACGGCTATTCGTTTCAGGTCGAGATGACGCACACCGCCTGGCTGAAGGGGTTCCGGATCGCCGAGATCCCGATCACGTTCGTGGACCGGCGCGCGGGCTACTCCAAGATGAACGGCAGGATATTCAGCGAGGCGCTCTGGATGGTCTGGAAGCTGGCCCTGCACAACAAGTTCCGTCGCACACCGGCCAAACGCCCCGGCGTCGGGAGCGAAAGGTAGACGCCGACCGATGGATACGACGTCCCCAACGAAGGCCTCGCCCGGCATACTGGACTGGCTGGCCGCACTGCGGCCCAACCAGTGGACCAAGAACGCCGTGGTCGCCGCCGCTTTTTTCTTTGCCGCCGGGGATCGCTTCCAGTCGCTGCCGCTCGCGGCCTCGGCCGTGCGTACGGTGTTGGCCGTGGCCGTCTTCTGTATCGTCTCCAGCGGGATTTACGTCTTCAACGACCTGCTGGACCGCGAAGCCGACCGTGCCCACCCGGAAAAGCGCTTCCGCCCGATCGCGGCCGGCCGTATCGCGCCGGCGTCCGCTTGGGTGCTGTGCGCCCTGCTGCTGGCGGGAGGGTTGTCGGCGGCGGCGTGTCTTGGACTTGCTTATCTTTACACCGTAACGGCTTACGTTGTGATCCAGTTCGTCTACACGCTGTGGCTCAAGCGCGTGGCCATAGTCGATATCCTGATCATCGCTTCGGGATTCGTGCTCCGCGCCATGGCAGGCGCCTTCGCACTGCACGTCGGCATATCCTCCTGGCTGCTGCTGTGCGCGTTCCTGCTGGCGCTTTTCCTGGCGGTGTGCAAGCGCCGGCACGAAAAAGACCAGGCGGGCGACAACGCCGCGTCGCAACGCGATGTGCTCAGCCGCTATGACAGCCGCCTGCTCGACCAGCTCACCGCGATCATCGCATCCGCCACGATCGTCTCCTATGCGCTGTACACGCTTTCCCCTGCCACCGTGGAGAAATTCGGCACATCGGCCATGGGGTTCACCATCCCTTTCGTC
>JAQBFL010000274.1:0-2652 GCA_032123415.1 bacterium
GTGCCATCTGCCGCTTTTCGAGCATCTGCGCGCGATGCTGCCCCAGGGGATCGCCACCGCCCGCGGCATGTACGACTGCGCGGGCTTCGTCTGCCATCACAACACCGATCTCTGGGGCGACTGCTGCCCGGTCGACCGGAATCTGGCCGCATCCTACTGGCCGACCGGCGGGGCCTGGCTCTGCCTCCATGTCTGGGAGCATTACCGCTACACGCTCGACCGGGATTTCCTCTCCGCCCATTATGACCTGCTGCGCGAGTCCGCGCGCTTCCTGCTGGAGTTTCTCATCGAGAACCGCCAGGGGGAGCTGGTGACCTGTCCGACAGTCTCGCCCGAGAACACCTACGTCCTGCCCGACGGCGAGCGGGGGACGCTCTGCGCGGGCAGCACGATGGACAGCGCGATCGCGGCCATGCTTTTCCGGGCTTTTGAACAGGCCTCGACGCTTCTGGATGCCGATGCGGATTTGCGGGCGCAGGCCGAGCGGGCGTGCGCGCGGCTGCCGAAGCTCAAGATTGGCCGGCACGGGCAGATCCAGGAATGGCCCGAGGACTACGAGGATCTGGAACCCGGGCACCGGCACATTTCACATCTCTTCGCCCTGCATCCCGGCGACCTGATCCATCCGGAGCGCACCCCCGAGCTGGCGCGCGCGGCAACCCGCACGCTGGAACTTCGCCTGGGCCATGGCGGCGGCCACACCGGCTGGAGCCGCGCCTGGATCATCAACTTCTTCGCCCGGCTGGGCGACGGCGCCAAAGCCTGGGATAACCTCTGTGCCCTGCTGGCCAAATCGACCCTGCCCAACCTCTTCGACGACCATCCGCCCTTCCAGATCGACGGCAATTTCGGCGCCACCGCCGCCATCGCCGAGATGCTGCTCCAGAGCCATGCCGGAGAGGTGGAACTGCTGCCCGCTCTGCCCGCGGCCTGGTCTCGCGGGGCGGTCCGCGGCCTGCGGGCGCGCGGCGCCTTCGAGTTCAGCCTGGCGTGGGAAGATGGACGGCTTACCCGGGCGACCATCCTGGCGTGCCGCGGCGGCACCGTGACGGTGCGCCATGCCGGAGCATCCGCCACCTACACGCTGGGAATGGGAGAAAGCGCAACGTGGATGCCCGCACGCGCTGACATCGGATAACAGCTCGTAAGTGCTGGCATGATAAGGCATAGAATAACGCCTCAGAGACAGGAGTACAGACCATGACACAACGCGAACGTTTCTTCTCCCAGATGTCGGCAAATCCCACGCTGCCGTGCCCTAATTGGGAGTTCACCTATTGGGAGACGACGCTTTCCGAATGGCACAAGCAGGGACTGCCGAAAGATGTTGATACGACCATCAAGGCGTACCGGCACTTCGGCATCGAGGGGTGCCATTTCGGCGAGGGGTTCCAGATCCCCGGCGGGGATCTACGGCTGGCACCGCCGTTCGAGTCTAAATTCCTGGGCATGGAGGACGGCGTGGCCGTGCATGTGGACGGCGACGGCGTCAAGTTCGCCGAGATCGCCGAGGGGCAGATCACCATCCCGCATTATCTCGACTATCCGGTGAAAAGCCGCCGGGACTGGGAGGAGCGGTACAAGCCCCGCCTCGACCCCGACACCCCGGGCCGGTTCGCCGATCCTGACTGGGACGCGGTGAAACGCTCCTTCGAGCTCTCCGGCAAGCCGGTCTGCCTCTACCTCGACAGCTACATTGGCTATCTCCGGAACCTGATGGGGTTCGAGGCGTTCTCAATGCTCCCCTACGACGACCTTGATCTGTTCGAGGAGATGGTCGAGACCCTGACGGTGATCAAGGAGCGGCTGATCGGCCGCATCGCCGGAAAGATCCAGGTCGACATGGTCCACTTCTGGGAGGACATCTGCTACAACGCCGGCCCGATCGTCCAGCCCCAGGCGTTCCACGACATTGTGGTGCCGCGCATGAAGCGGGTAAACAATCGTTTGCGCAAGGAGCTCGGGGTGAAGTATATCTCGCTCGACTGCGACGGCAACTTCCTAGCCCTGATGGACGGCTGGCTCGATGCCGGCGTCAACATCCTTATGCCCTGCGAGGTGGACGCGGGGATGGACATCCTCATGCTTCAGGAGCGCTACGGCGACCGTTGCGGTTTCCATGGCGGCATTCAAAAGAAGGCGCTAATCGAAGGGCCAGCAGCCATTGAACGGGAGTTGCGGCGGGTACAGCCGGCGGTCCGGCGCGGCGGCTACATCCCGCACCTGGACCACGGCTGCCCGGCAAACGTCCCGCTGGAGAATTATGTGTCATATCTGAAAATGAAACGGGAAATGCTCGGCTGCGGGGCCGAAGCGATCTCCGCCCCGACAAAATAGCGATGCGCATATCCACGAACTCAAATTTCTGGAATGAATGCTCTAACCCTGGGAGTGCATGATCATGTATCTATGCTGTTCCACGCTTGTCTGTGACCTGGAAACTGTTTCCGGCCCCCTCCCGGAGACTCTGAAAAAGATCCGGGAGCTTGGCTTTCGCTCCTTTGATCTGGCTGCCATCGAGGGCTGGCGGAATGTGAACCCATCGTTCCTCGTCCGGGACGGGGGGAAGTGGGCGGGCGAATTCTCAATGCAGGCGGCGACCCTTGGTCTCACCACCAGTTCGATCAACTGCGGCTTTTCCGCACCCCTCAA
>JAQBFL010000275.1:0-5496 GCA_032123415.1 bacterium
GCCGCCGCGGCCGACCAGATGCAGGGACTGCGAAAAATGCCGATCAGTTCGAAGTCCATGGTCATTCCGTTCGCCATGTCGAATCCTCTCGCTTCCCGTCGCCCCGCGCTTCGTCCGGCGCGCGGTCCAACACGCGCCACGCCACGCGGTGCAGCAGAATTTTCAGCGCCACATTCCGCAAAGACGCCAGGGCCTCCAACGCCCTCTGACGATAGTCCTCCAGCAGGCCCAGCGTCAACTGTTCGGCGTTGGTCCTCAATACGGCGTCGCGCACCCGCCGTGCGGCCTCCGCGTCTCCGCCGCACCACGCGGCCTCGATCAGCCGCCGATCGCCTTCCGCGGCGCGCTCGTAGGCCACCGCCACCACCACCGAGAGCCGCCCGGCGAGCACGTCGTCCACGTCTCCCGCCCCGCTCAAGTCATCGAGATCGTCACGAATCTGGTACGCCACGCCCAGCGCCTCGCTGAAGCCGTCCAGCGCCGCCAGCGTCGCCGCATCGGCGCCGCCCAGAATCGCGCCCAGCCCGAAAACGACCACGAAGGACGGAGCCGTCTTAAGCCGGAACATCTCGAGCACCTGCGCGGCCGACAGCGGTTCGGGTGCGCGCTTCCACCACAGCTCCGCCCCCTGCCCCACGCAGAGCCGGCAGTGCCCCCGCGTCGCCAGCGCCATCATCCTCGCCACAATCTCCGCGGGCGCCCCGCTTTCCGCCAGCAGCCTGTAGCCCTGCCCCAGCAGGTCGAGCCCCACGTTGAGCGCAAGGGGCACGCCGTACGACGCGTGCAGCGTCGGCTCGCCATAGCGCACCGTATCACGATCCTGAATATCGTCGTACACGAGCGACGCCTTGTGAATGCACTCCACGGCCACCGCCACCCGCCGCACGGACTCGGGAAGCTCCGCCTCCCCGCTCAGCGCCGCGTAAACGCCGGCCGTCAGAAAGGGACGCCAGCGTTTGCCGGACTTCGCCAGCCACTCCAGTCCAACCCGTTCGATGGGGCTCTCCCCACACCCCAACACCGCCCGCAGGGCGCTCTCGGAAAACCAGGTTTCCACCTCCCGCCGCAGGCGGGCGATATCGGTCAGCAGCACACGCGAGGCTCCATCGCGCACGCGAATCGCCGCGAGGACCCACTCCACATCCATTGCGGTATCGCTGCAGCCGTTCCTCGTCAGCGGAATGGCGATGGACGGCACGGGCTGCCGGGCCATGCTCGGAAAGGCCCGCTCCAGCGCCGTCATGCAGCTCACGCCCACGGCGCCGTCCATCTGACCGGACTCGATGAGCGTTCGCACCGTCGAGGTGCCCTCCGCGACAAGAACCGCGTATCCCAGCCGTTCGGCCTCCGTGGCCAGGTCGGCAATCGGGCAACGTCCGCAGCGGGCGCAGATCAGCCCCAATGCGTCGAACGTCGCGGGGCAAGCCGCGCTGTCGCGCAGGCACGGCGGCAGGAGCAGAACGCGGCGCTCGAACGGCACGGAGGCCAGCACGTTCCACCACGCGGCATTGTGCACCAGCACCATGACGAACGAGTGCCGTTCCGGTCCACAGCCGGCGCGCTCCACCACGACCCGCGCGGCGGCATCCAGTTCGCCCCACGCCAGCGGCGGCGTTAGCCCACGCTCCGCCACCAGCGCGGCCGCGGCCTCGCGCAGACGCAGACACTCCGCGGGCTCGTCCGGCACCCGCCCGTCCGCCCCCCCACCTGCCCGCGGCCCGTGTTGGTATTCTATGTCTTTGCTCTCTGACATGTTGACTCCGCTCCGCCGGCGACCTCAGCCATAGGCGCCGAAACCGAAAAACCAATGGCGCTTCGCAAACCGCACCAGCACACTGCGCTCCGGTATCTCGCGGCCGGCCATGTGATGGCTCGGCAGGACCGGCGCCCCAGCCAGGGCGCCAAGCTCGTCCACCCTGCCGCTCACGTTCCGCGCGCCCGCCGCCGCAAGGATCCGCGCCAGCTCCCCCGGCGCTTCCAGCAGGATGCAGCCGCGCGTGCGCGCCGCCACGTCACGGCGAAACTCGCGCAACAACGTCGACCTGTCAAACAATTCCCGAACGTCGGTCCGCTCGTCGATCCGGTCGGTCGCGAACTGGATCGGCGGGCAGACCTCGACATCCCCGTACGGGTTGATGTGATGGCTGATGCCAGTGACCGCGGGGCATAGCGCCCGCCCCTCCGCATCCCAGTAGGCATCCACCAACGCCAGGCGAGATCGAGCGCGTTGCTCCACGATGAAGCGCCGCAGCCGCAGAATGTCCTCATCCGGCAGCGCCAACTCCCGGCAGGGGTTGGCTCCGCAGGGGCGGTAGATGTAATACCAGGCGTAGTGAACCCCGGCCGCCACCAGTCCGTCCAGAAACTCGGTGCTTACAAGCTCGTCGATGTTGCTCCGGCACACGCTCGTGGCCACGCCCGTGACGAGCCGCTCGGCGCGGCAGTGGGCCACGGCCTGCATGGCCGAGGCATAAACCCCGCGGCCGCCGCGCCGCTCGTCGCTGACGCGTTCCAGGCCCTCGACGCTGATCAGCGGCGTCACGTTGCCCAGGCGCCGCATCGCGGCGGCCGTCTCGCGCGTCAGCAGCGTTCCGTTCGTGAACAACTGGAAGTAACAGTCGGGGTAGTCGCCGATCACGTCGAACAGCCCCGGATAGAGCAGCGGCTCGCCGCCCAGGATGCCGAAGAAGCTGCTCCCCTCGGCCCGCGCGGCGTCGATGATGCGCCTGAACACGGCTTGCGGCAGGTCGACGGGGGGCGTCGTCTGCTGCACCCAGCACCCTTGGCACGCAAGGTTGCAGCGGTTGGTGGGCGAGATGAACACGAAGGCCGGGAAGTGCCGCCCCTGTCGCGCGCGGCGCTCGAACCGCTGCACGGCGCGCACGCCCTTGAACCCGCAATTCCAGAGGAACTTCCAGAGCGTGCGCGGGCTGGTTTCACGGACCAGGCGCAGACCGATGGCTCCCGCCCTCATGAACCGGCTCCCGGCGCCCGGGCCGCCGGCGTTGCGCCGCGCCGGGCCAGGATGTCGTGGATGTTCTCCCGCTTGAGCCGTTCGCACAACTCCTGCGCGCCGTGCTTCTCCAGGTCCGCGGGCAGCACATCGTCCCCGTCGATGGGGCGGCCGGCGTGCTTGGGAAAGACGATCGCCAGGCGCGGGCAAATGCGGGCGCATGCGGGGCAATTGAACTTGCACTGGCGCGGATGGACGACACGCACCGCCCCCTCGGGGTCGCGGGCGTAGACGCCGAAGGGACAGAAGTCCAGACACTTGCCGCAGGTCACGCATCGGTCGTAGTCGATGACGGGATACCACGGCTCCCACCCGTCAAGGGCGCAAGCCAGCCGCTCCGGCGCTTCGCGCGCCGGCGCCTCGGCCGCGCCGCCGCCCCCGAGCGCGCCCCGGACGGCCTCGACCGCCTGCTCCGCCGACATCCCGCGGATGCCCACGGCCGCGACACCTCCCGCCGGTTCCTGAACCGCCGCCCAGCGAGCGAGCCAGCGGACGACACGCGTGCGGCACGCCACAACGACTGCGGGAGCGCCTCCGCCGCCCAGCAGTTCGGCCAGCCGCGCGGGCTGCGCCGCGGCCAGGCCGCAAAGATCCTCAACCTCGGTCACGGAGAGGTCCGCGCGGGCCAGCAACCATGCCGATACGGCCTCGACCGCGCCCGCGTCAAGCTTGACCGCGCGTTGGCAGCGGCACAACAACACCCGTCTCGCGGTTTGCGCCCCGCCCCCTATCACAATGACCCCGCACCCCACGATACCGCTCGCGATGGCCCTTGACATGCACGCTCCTCGCATCAGGTCGCCGCGGTGGTCGAAGGTTGAGCACCCGGGTCATCCGCGACGGCGGATTCGGGCGCCGGTTCGGCCCCGCTCTCGGCGTCGCGCCGTCTCTGACGGAATGCGAGCTTGCCGGCCTGGCTGGTTACCTCGATGGTCTGCGCGCTATCGAAACGGCCTCGCAGGATGTCCTCGGCCAGCGGGTCCTCCAGCAGCTTCTCGATCGTACGCCGCAGGGGCCGCGCGCCCATCGACTCATTGAAGCCCTGATCCAGGATGAAATCCCTGGCCGGGCGGCTCAGGACCAGCGCATGGCCCCTGCTCTCCAGGCGCTTGCGCACCTTGCCCAGCTCGATATCCAGGATCAGGGAGACGTCCTCGCGCGTCAGCTTGCGGAAGACGACCATATCGTCGAACCGGTTCAGGAACTCGGGCTTGAAGACGCGCTTGGCCTCGTCGAGCATCTGCGTGCGCAACTGGTTGTAGTCCGTGGTCGGGCCCCCGCCCATGAACCCCAGGCCTCCGCCCTTCTTGACCGCGTCCACGCCGAGGTTCGAGGTCAGGATGATCACGGCGTTGCGGAAGTCCACCTGCCGGCCCAGGCTGTCGGTCAGCTTGCCTTCCTCCAGCACCTGCAGCAACATATTCATCACGTCGGGGTGAGCCTTTTCGATCTCGTCGAAGAGAACGACGGAGTAAGGTCGGCGGCGGATCTTCTCGGTAAGCTGGCCGCCCTCCTCGTGCCCAACGTACCCGGGCGGCGACCCGATCAGGCGCGACACGCTGAACTTCTCCATGTACTCGGACATGTCGAGCTGGATCAGTGCGTTCGCATCGCCGAACATGAACTCGGCCAGCGCCTTGGCGAGCAGCGTTTTGCCTACGCCCGTCGGGCCCAGGAAGATGAACGAGCCGATGGGGCGTTTGGGATCCTTCAAGTCGGCGCGCGACCGGCGCAGCGCCCGCGAGATCGTGCCGACGGCCTCTTCCTGGCCGACCACCACCGCCGAAAGCGACTTTTCCATCTCCAGCAGCCGCGCCAGCTCCTGCCCCTCCATCCGCTTCAGGGGCACCCCGGTGGTGGCGGAGATCACGGCCATGATGTCCTCGGCCGTCACGGTGACCACATTCTTCGCGTTCTCCTCCTGCCAACGCTTCACCGTCGCGTCGAGTTCCTCGCGCTTGCGCGTCTCCTCGTCCCTCAACCGCGCGGCCTCCTCGAAATTCTGCTCCTTGATCGCGCCGTCCTTGAGCTGGCGCAGGCGTTCGATCTCCTTCTCCGACTCGCGCACGCCCGGCGCG
Source organism: bacterium (assembly GCA_032123415.1). Classification (GTDB taxonomy): domain Bacteria; phylum Verrucomicrobiota; class Kiritimatiellia; order UBA8416; family JADHWI01; genus JAQBFL01. Next base: position 5,092 of record JAQBFL010000275.1, read on the forward strand.
CGCGTCGTGGCCAGGATGCGGGCGCGCGAGCCGGCCTCGTCGATCGCGTCAATCGCCTTATCGGGCAGGTAGCGGCCCGTCACATAGCGATCCGACAACTGCGCCGCGGCTTCGAGCGCGTTCGGCGTGAACCGGGCATGGTGATGGGCCTCGTAACGTTCCACGATCCCGCGCAGGATTTCGATCGTCTGGTCCACGCTCGGCTCGTCGACCTTCACGGGCTGGAAGCGCCGCTCCAGAGCCGAGTCCTTCTCGATGTACTTGCGGTACTCGTCCAGCGTCGTGGCGCCCACGCACTGCAACTCGCCGCGCGCCAGCGCCGGCTTGATGATGTTCGAGGCGTCCATGGCGCCCTCGGCCGACCCGGCGCCGACGATCGTGTGCAGCTCGTCGATGAACAGGATG
>JAQBFL010000276.1:0-3565 GCA_032123415.1 bacterium
ACGATTTCAACAACCTGCTCATGGGTATCATGGGCTACGCCGAACTATGCCGGGACAGCATCGAGCCGGACCATTCCATCCGGCAGTGGCTGGATGAGATTACGCACGAGGCGGAACGCTCCGCGGGCATTGTGCGGCAGCTTCTGGCCTTCTCCCGCAAGCAGACCATCGCGCCGAAGGTCGTCGACATCAACGACGCGGTGGGCGACATGCTCAAGATGCTTGGCCGTCTCATCGGCGAGGACATCGACTTGGCCTGGCAGCCCTGTTTTGATATCTGGCCGGTGAAGGTGGATCCGGGACAGATCGACCAGATTTTTGCCAATCTCTGCGTCAACGCGCGTGACGCCATTGGCGGCGTGGGCAAAGTCACCATCGAGACGGAGAACGTGTCCATCGACGCGGACTATTGCGCGGGCCACGCCGAGGCGAGCCCCGGCGACTTCGTCCTGCTCGCAGTCAGCGACGACGGCTGCGGTATGGACCGCGCGACGCTCGATAAGGTGTTCGAACCGTTCTTCACCACCAAACCTGTCGGAGAAGGCACGGGGCTTGGCTTGTCTACGGTCTACGGCATCGTCAAACAGAATGACGGCTTCGTCCACGTCTACAGTGAGCTGGGAGAGGGCACGACCTTCCGCATCTACCTGCCGCGACACATGGGCGAAGAAGTAGGACACAAAGAAGCCGACAAGGCGCCTGAACGTCTCAGCGGCAGCGAAACCATCCTGCTGGTCGAGGACGAGAAGTCCATCCGGGTTACCATGCGCCTGTTCCTCGAAGATCTCGGGTATACCGTACTGGCGGCGGACACCCCGGACGCGGCCGTGACTATTGCCGCCGAACACCCCGATTCGATCGACCTGCTGATCACCGACGTGGTGATGCCCGGCATGAACGGACGCGATCTCGCGGAGAAGCTGACACAGGACTTCACCTCGATGAAGGTGCTCTACATGTCCGGCTACACCGCCGACGTTATCGCCCATCGCGGCATTCTCGAAAAGGGCATGCAGTTCATGAGCAAACCCGTCAGCCGCGACAAACTGGCGCGCAAGGTGCGGGCGGTGCTGGGATGAAGAGTGGGAATGGGAAGCATGGGAATAATGAGAAGTATGGGGAGCACCCGGATGCCCCCGTGCGGCACCACCATGATTCTCATACTTCCCATCCCTCCCATTCTTCTGGCCCTTCCCACCCCATTCTCCAGCCCCGTGGCGACTATCGCACGCTCCTTTCCTTCCAAAAAGGCGAAGTCGTCTACGACATCACGTTTCGCTTCGCGCACAAGCACTTGTCGCGCGGCGACCGCACCATCGACCAGATGATCCAGTCGGCACGCTCGGGCAAGAAGAACATTCTGGAGGGCAGCAAGGCCGGGCTGACGTCCAAGGAGATGGAAATCAAACTGACCAACGTAGCACGCGCCAGTCTGGAGGAACTGCTCGACGATTATCTCGACTTCCTCCGCGCCCGCGACCTGCCGGTCTGGGACAAGGACTCGAAAGAAGCCCTCTACGTGCGTACACTTGGCCGCATCGAGCCGCAGACCTACGAGCTGTACCGCGAGATCGTCGACACCCGCCCGGCTGCGGTCGTCGCCAACATCGCTATCTGCCTGACCCATCAGACAAACTACCTGATCGACCGCCAACTCGAACGCTTAGAGCGTGATTTTCTTGGACAAGGCGGCCTGAGCGAGCGCATGACTCGCGCCCGCCTCGACGCCAGAGACGCTGCGCGCAAACGCACTGGGAGCACCCGCTGACTGCCCCGAAACCACATAGTTCCCATGCTTCCACCCCCCCCCGGACACCAAGAAAGGAGCCGCGAGTGAGCACTGCAAAGAAATCGAAACCAACACCGCCCCCCGACGCATTCCCCATCGTTGGCATCGGCAAGGGCGTGGGGCTGTTCATCAGCCATAGCTATGTACAAGAGCACGGCGGAAAGCTGAGCGCTGAGAGTGAGCCGGGCGAATGGACGCGATTCCACGTGGATCTGCCGGCGGAGAATGGGTGGAGAGTGGGGGATGTGTCTCAATGAAGACTGTTGCCAGGGAAGTGCGTTTGCCGGTTCGCGGAGCTCGCGTGCATTTCGCCATTGCGATGGCGCTGATATCGCTGCTTCCTGTTCTGACTCTTGTCTACTTGTATATCAACAATGCCGGGATGGACAGCAGCCTGAATGTGCGTGAATGGTGTATTGCGAGCTTGGGGATAGGGTGTTCCATTTTCCTCGGTTACGTTGTGCAGAGCAGGTACCCGCGGGCGATTATCAAGCTTCGGGCATATTTGGAGCGGATCGCGCAAGGCGAGCTGCCGGACAAGATACATCTCATTCGGGGCGAAGATGATGTGTTGGCTATTGAAACCTGCATGCATCTCGTCATCAATCAACTCAAACAGAAGCTTGAAGAACGGGAAGCCGTACTTTCGTCCATCTATGCAAGCGCGCCCATAATGATTGCCCTCATTGACAAGGACGCCCGATTCCGAATGATAAATGCAGCAGGGGTCAAACTGCTTGGCCAGCCGGCGGTGAACATTGTCGGCCTGCGTGCCGGCGCGGCGTTGCGATGTGTTCAGCAGCTGCACAATCCGAAGGGATGCGGGTTCGGATCGGCTTGCCATACCTGCCCCATCCGCCAGACCGTACTGCGCACCCTGAGTACTGGCGAGCCGCAGCACCAGGTGGAAGCAATGATGCGGATCGAGAAGGACGGCGAAGAAATAGAAGTGGACTTCCTGCTCTCAACAGTTTCGGTAACTATCGGCGACGAACAAGTGGTGCTGGCAACGTTTCTCGATATTACCGAGCGCAAGCAGGCGGAGGAAGAGCGGAAGCAGTTGCAGGCGCAACTCCTTCAGGCGCAGAAACTGGAGGCGCTCGGGACCCTGGCCGGCGGCGTGGCGCACGAGATCAACAACCCCATCATGGGGATCATGAATTATGCCCAGTTGATCGTTGATAGGCTCGGGCCGGATAGCCCGGTGGCGGAGTTCGCCACGGAGATCGGTCACGAGACCGAACGCGTCGCCACGATCGTCAAGAACCTGCTCGGATTCGCCCGGCAGGACGACGTGGGGCGTAGCCCGGAGCGACTGTGCGATATCGTCGAAGGCACACTGTCGCTGATCGGGGCACTCCTGCGACACGACCAGATCGCATTGGCCGTGGAAGTACCCGAGGATTTGCCGAAGATCCAGTGTCGCGGCCAGCAGATCCGGCAAGTCATCATGAACCTGCTCACCAACGCGCGCGACGCGCTGAATGAGAAGTATCCTGGCTACGATGATGATAAGAAGATCATCATCTCCGCCAGGGCGATATCGGATAGCGGATATCGGATAGCGGATGTCGGATATCGGATAGCGGAATCCGGAATCCGAAATCCGAAATCCGACGCAGACCAAGCAGAAGGCACCCCAATCCGAAATCCGATATCCGACATCCGATATCCTATATCCGATATCCGATATCGAGCGGTCCGAATTACCGTGGAGGACCGCGGTCCGGGGATTCCCGACGCCGTCCGCGAGCGTATGTTCGACCCATTCTACAC
>JAQBFL010000277.1:0-2630 GCA_032123415.1 bacterium
CGTCACCAGACAATCCTCGGCCCGACTGCCGCCCGTCAGAAAGATGCCGCCGCCGCGGCTGCCCAGCTCCAGCGCCCGGCAGTTTTCGACGACCAGATTCCTGACGGTTGCGCCGTTCTCCACCAGCACCCCGGCACCGCGGTCGCCCACCGAGCCGTTGCGCAGCGTGAAACCGTCCAGAACAGCGCCAGGATGGGAGAGCCGCGCGACACGGCCGCTGCCATCCGCATCGATCACGGCCCCGCCGCTCAGGGCGGCCAGCGTGACGGCGTTGGTCAACTGCAGCTCACGGCCGACACGATACGTTCCGTCGCGCGCCAGGATCAGGTCCCCGTCGCCGGAGATGTCCAAGGCCGCTTGGACATTGGTCGCCGCATGCTGCCAACTCGCGTAAGGCGGAATGTTGCCGCCCGTGGCGGAGACGTAGCGGCCCGCGGGGGAGAATTCGTACGCTCCCAGGTCGCGGAGCGGCGTGCCGCCGTAGCGCGCGGGTTGAGGACGGGGGTTCGCGTCGAGGTCGGAATCGAGCGAGGCGTCCCGGCCCGCGTCAATACAGGGCGAACCGAATGCCAGACGATAGTTGCCCGCCGGCCGGTCCACGAACCGCGGGTTGTCCGTCAGCACCCCCTCGCCGCCGGGCGAGCATCCGCCATCGAACGAAACGTTTACGCAGTCCTGTTCCCCAACTAAGGATGCGTTGAAATAGACGATGCCGTTGACCAGGCTGCTGTTGTGCGCTCCGCCCCCGCCGGCCGTGGCGGTGTTGTCCGCCACGGTGCAGTGTTCTCCGGCCGTCCCGAAAAGACCGCCTCCGTAGTACGCGGAGTTGCTTACCACAAGGCAGTTCGCCAGAGCGCCTCCGCTCACGCCACCTCCGTACGCAAAGGCCGCATTGCCGGACACGATGCATGCCGAAAGGACTCCGCCCGGCTCGCACAGCGCCCCGCCGCCCGAGGTCTCCGTCGTGGGGCTGCCGATGAGCCAAGTGCGCCCGCCCGTCAGGGTGAAGCCCTCCAGAACCGCGTTGCTCGACACGTACGCGCAGCGCATGGCGTCCGCGCCGACGGGGCCCACCCCCCGGATCACGGTCGAATCCGCGCCGTGGACGCTGCGCACATGCAGCCGCTTGACGATCGCCACCCGGTTGGACGGGCCACCATGCACCGCCGCGCCGCCCTCGTCGTACACGCCGTCGGCCACCAGCACCGTCGCGCCATCCAGCGCCGCGTCGATCGCATCCTGGATGCGCGCCGCCGCCGTCTCCCACGCCTCGTACGGCGCTACGGGATTCGTCGATCCCGCGTCCACGTACAGTATCGGCGGCGGCGGGGGGGGCGGCGGGGAGTCGGTGTATGCAATCTCCGCATAGAGGCGCACCCAGTCGTTGTTCATGAAGACGTCGCAATCCAAGACGAAGTTGATGCGTTCTCCCGCGGTCACGGTCAGGTTCGTGCTCTTCAACGGGGTGCTATTCAGGTGCACATAGCCTTGATCGATTTCGCCGGTGGCCGATCCCCGATCAACGTACCAGTTGACTCCGCCTCCCCCTCCGTTGTTGCGTCGGTCAACGTGGTTGAAGAGATAGCTGAGCCTGATATCACCGGCCCTGGGCGACAACCAACTCACAACCGCCAAACCCTGATCCGTCGCAAACGCGGACACACCTGGCGGGACAATGGCCGAGTGACCATTCGGTAAGAAGAAGGGGGAAGTAAGATCGTGGCCCATCGTATTCTTGGTGATGCACGTGTAGGCGGGGTCCAGTTCGTCGGTTGGCACCGGGTTCCATGCAGGAAATCCGTAATAAGAACCGTTATACTCTCCCAGCAGATCGTAGACGCCGTCGCGAACCAGACTGTCTTGTTGCGTTCGATACGACCATGTGCTGGAATCCGTGTTTACATTGGTCGAAAAGTCAGCCTCGAAGTTGTATACCTCGGTGACTCGTTCCAGAGGTTCCAGCCCATCGCATGAAGACTCGGCTGTCTGATTCGATAGAGCCGGTCGGGGCCAGACAAGAACGGACAATCCCGACAGAATTGCCACGAAGCCATGGCGCACCGCCGCGTGGAGCAGCCCTTTGGTCGACACTTCTCTCATGACATACCCCTTCGTTTTCCGTCCGCCGCCAAGTCAATGGACAGAAAGACCAACCTGATCTCAGGTGACAATAGCGCCCATTGGGCGCGGAAGCAAGCCGCGAAAGCGTGAAACGCATTCCGCCACCGAATTCTGGTTTGTCACGGTTCGCCGGGGTCGGGGGAACCGACTTGCTCCAGCGGTTCCATCGGAACAATCTGTAAACTCTGCACCAAAAGAATGCTCGTGTTCGCCGAAGGGGATGGGTCGCGCAGCACGACGCTTGTCAGGCCGGGCGGAAACTCGCGCGGTGGAGTCTGAAGCACCACCGGTCGGTTGGCGGGAATACGAAGGGGCGTGGCCGGAACGAAGGCCAGATGCTTATCGTTTTTTGGCGCCACTGCTCTCAGATGAATCTGCATCGTTCGCGGAGTGGATGCCAGATTGAACACGTCCAGCGTCGCCTTGGAGCCCATTCTCCGCCAGTAGAACGCTTTGGTCGCAAGCCCCGACCAGCCGTCACCGAACAGAACGGCAGCCTCGGCCCCATC
>JAQBFL010000278.1:0-4635 GCA_032123415.1 bacterium
AGACAGCTTGAGTACAAGTGCCTGATCTATGGAACCAAGCTCACGGTCGCGGATCGGTTCTTCCCGTCCAGCAAGACATGCAGCGCCTGCGGGGCTGTGCGCGCCGAACTTTCGCTTGGCGAGCGCGTGTTCCATTGTCAAGCCTGTGGTTTGGAGCTGGATCGGGATTTGAACGCGGCGATGAATCTGGAGGATTTACTGGTACCCGTGAACGACGGGGAACCAAAGTTGGGTGTGACCCGGCTTGAAACGCCTGTGGAGAGGAAGGCTCTGGCCGTCCGTGGTAGGGGGAAACCCCGCTCGGCGGTGAAACCATGCCTCGCCGAAGCAGGAAGCCCGCTTAGTGCGTCCTATAACCAAGCGCACTAAAGTAGGCCAGTTAGAACGCCTTCCGGTTCAGCCGGCCTCGCCACATCTGGCCTGGCGTTCGCCTCGAACTCCACCAATGACGCCAGAAGATCGGCGGCCTGCTCGTGGTTCCGGCTCTTCGTGATCTCCTCGCCGTCAATGCCCTCGACCTTCCTCACGGAAACAGCCATGCGATCCGTCCCGTGCCCTTTGAACTCCACGGTGTAGCTGACTGTCTTTCCCTCCGCCGCCAGCTCGCCGGCAACCGGACTCCACCCCGCGGACTTGTCGAAGACGGACGCCACCCCTCGGGGGCGCACATTCGCCTCGCTGCCGTCGTCGAGGAATATGCCGCACCAGTCGCCGTCGCCGCGGCAACCGGGGAACGGCGCCGTGAGCGTGCCCTCGCGACCGTCCAGCAACCGGACGCGCATACCGACCCGCAGCCCGGCGGAAATCTCCCAATCGTAGTGGTTCCGGCTGGCGGTGCGCACCGTGCCGTCGCGACCGCACCCCTCGGATACCACATCGCCGACAATCGAATTGAAATCGAGCATTTCTCCGCCTCCCCGCCACCCAACGTACCGCAATACAATTCAAAACGAGCCAGTAAGTGCCATATTTTAGTGCGCTTGGTTATGGGGCTGTAAACCGCTATTTGCAGCCCTAGTGAGCGGGTTTCCGGTTATTACCACACCCAGACATCGCTACCTTCCGTCGCCCGAAGGTTGTCCATCTTGCGGCAAAGTATCGTATATTTGAATGGATGTTTACTAGACCCGCCAGATGCCCGAACCAGGAATGCCGCTTCCGCGATGGCCCGGATGGTTCCGAACGGCTTTACGGATCGACCCGCTTCTGGATCAAGCGCGGCCACTACAGGACAAAGCACGACCGCCGCGCCGTGCCGCGCTACTCCTGCCGCGCCTGCGGCAAGTGCTTCAACAGCCGCACCGGAACCCCGACCGCCGGACAGCACAAGCCGCACATGAACAGGCAGGTGTTCGGCATGCTGTGTTCCGGCATGACCCAGCGCCGAACCGCCGAGGTCGCTGGAATCGCAAGGAGAACCGTTGAGCGCAAGTTCCGCTGGTTGACCTCTCGCGCGGCGGAGGCGCATGCGGATGCACTGCACGGAGGCTGCCTAGAAACCTCGTTCATCCAGTTCGACGACATGGAGTCCGTGGAACACACGAAACTGAAGCCGCTGACGCTCGCCTTGGCCGTCCGCGCCAGCACCGGGCAGATCATCGACGCCCGCGTCGGGACGATCACCTGCAAGCACAGGAAGGCCGACAGCGAGCGCCGCTACGGGAAGCGTGCCGACGAGCGCACGAGAATCCGTCGGGAGGCTTTGGAGTCGGTCGCCATGTGCGCGAAGCCCGGCGCAACCGTCGCCACGGACGAGCTGAACCACTACCGCAGGCTTATCGCCGAGACCGTGCCGGGCGCGAAGCACAGGACGCACGTGTCCAGCGGTCGTCGGGACGGCTGCGACGGCGGCTTCGACCCGCTGTTCCGCATCAACCACACCTGCGCCAAGATGCGTGCGGACATCGCGCGGCTGCGCCGCAAAACATGGTGCATCTCGAAGCTGGCCTCGCGGTTGCAGGATCACCTGAACCTGTACATCGCGTGGCAGAACAAGTACCGCATGTCGATATAGTTCTTCTCCACAAGCCGAAGCCGGAGGCGATGAATGGCGTTGCAGCTTGGCGACAAGGGAATCTGCGAGCGGTGCCGGAGAGCGGTGCCACTGGCAAGGCTAAACGACAAGGGCTTCTGCGGAGCCTGCGCGGCGCCGGAGAAAGCCGTGCCCGAAATGGCTCTGGCCGCATCGTTGGACATGGAGGCGATCGTCAAGGATGTCGTCGAGGCAGGGATGTTGGACATGTTTCGCAAGAAGAAAAGGCCGCAGAAAAGCCAAGAACAAGCCATTGAGGAGATTATGGCACTCACTCAAAGCGGCATGGAAAAGACCGAGGATCAGGGTTACAAAGACATGCAAGAGGGCCTCGCTGCCCCATGGAAGGAACTCCGCAAGCGGTTCCCGAAGAAGTAGCTACAGATACCACCTTCCACGCACCATGCAAACTATGGTCGCGGTTGTTAGACGCGTCATCCAATAGAAGGCCTTAATCCAGTACGGATGAAAGACATACTTCAATGACATTTGACCATAGAGGATGGTTTGAATGAAATCATCATCCATTCGATGGATATAACACATCATGCCCATTGCAAGATGGTTCAACACCACATTCGCGATCGGATAGGCCAGCAGGATTATCAGCACCGTCGTCATTCGTTCCTCCACCATCACATGTCGAGCAGCGGGATCGCCTACGGAAACCATAACATCCATCCGGCCAAAAGGCAACTTTTCAGGCTGTTATCGGGTGTCCAGCTAGAATAAAGCGTGATTCTGGCCCATTCCATAGCCCTCGACCCAAACAGGCGGCAGTCTGAGTACTTCGCGATGGCGGCTGGGACGGCTCGGTTCGCGTACAACAACGCCCTGGCGATGTGGAATGCGGCGTACAAGGAGGACGGCAAGGCGGATCCCGGGAAGCTCAGGCAGGAGTTCAACGCGACCCGGAAGGAGAGGTTCCCGTGGATGGCCGAGGTGTCAAACTATGTCTACGCATACCCATGGATTCAGCTCCAGAAAGCATACTCCGCGTTCTTCCGCAAGAAGGCTAGGCACCCCAAGTTCAAGGCCAAGCACCGAAGCCCCGAGAGCTTCTACATCTGCCACAGGGAGATGGTGTTCGACAGCAAGACCCTGCATCTCGGGCCGAACAAGTTCAAGCTCGGCCCGATCAGGATGCGCGAAGAACTGAGATACGAGGGCAAGGTCATGGGCGCGACCGTCCGCAGGGACGGCGACAGGTGGATGCTCTCCGTGCAGATTGATGTAGGGGGCTACAGGAAGGACAGGACAGCCGATGGCACGGTTGGCGTGGATCTAGGCATCACAACATTGGCAACGCTTTCGACCGGAGAGAAGATCGAGGGGCCGAAGCCGCTGAAAAAGTCGTTGAAGAAGCTGCAACGTTGCTCAAGACAGCATTCGAGAAAGAAGAAAGGATCGAGGAACAGGGAGAAATCCAGGAGACGACTGGCCAAGCTGCACAAACGCATTAGAGACATCCGTAAGGACGCCATCCACAGGTTGACCACCAAGCTATGCCGCGAGAACCAAGCGGTGGTGATCGAGAACCTGTCCGTCGGCGGAATGATGCGCAACAGGCGTCTGGCCAGACACATCGCCGACATGGGTTGGGGAGAGTTCAGGAGGCAGCTTGAGTATAAGTGCCTGATCTACGGAACCAAGCTCACGATCGCGGATCGGTTCTTCCCATCCAGCAAGACATGCAGTGACTGTGGAGCAGTGCGCGCCGAGCTTTCGCTCGGCGAGCGCGTGTTCCATTGTCAGGCCTGCGGTCTGAAACTGGATCGGGACTTGAACGCGGCGATGAATCTGGAGGATTTACTGGTACCCGTGAACGACGGGGAACCAAGGCCGGGCTGTGCCCGACCTGAAACGCCTGTGAAGAGGAAGGCTCTGGCCATCCGTGGCAGGGGAAACCCTGCTACGATGGTGAAACCATGCCTCGCCGAAGCAGGAAGCCTAAGTGCGTCCTATAACCAAGCGCACTAAAGTAGGCCAGTTAGAACGAGCCAGACGATAGACTTGCCTGAAGGGGGTACGGCATGGCCAACGACGCAATCTGGGAATCGGACGACAGGACATGGTTCCGGGGCAACCCCGACGAGAAGCTCAGGGTGCGCGGGAGCTACGAAGGCGAGTTCGACGGCGGACAGGTTGAGACCCACGCGCAGTTCTGCGTGCGCTACGCCGGGTACCGCGACGAGGACATCGTCGGCATCGGCGCGTACACGATCGTCGTCAAAATCGACGAGTCCACCCGCATGAGGCTCCCGTACTGGCGGAGCGAGCTCGCCAAGACCGACCTGAACCGCATACCAGTGGAGGCGGAGCTAAGGGATGGCGGGACGACCACGCCGCTGGCCGGATTCCTGGAGAAGCTCAAGACAGTGTCCGAGGCCGCGGGGGCCGTCACGGAGAGGTACTTGGAAGAAGTACTGCCGTCGTTCGCGGTGGCTCGCGTGGAGTACGACGGCGACGGCGGACCGGGCGACGCCGCGCTCAGGGCGATGGCCGCCTGCTCCGAGCTGACCGCCCAGGAGGAACTCCACGACTCGCACGGGGTGCGGGAGGCGGAAGCGGACGACCACAAGAGGCACGCGGCGGCATGCAGG
>JAQBFL010000279.1:0-5211 GCA_032123415.1 bacterium
CTGAACTGCAGCTCGATCGGGTAGACGTCAAGTTTCTCGTGATCCAATGGGTGCTGCACGGCGGTTCCCTACCTTTCTGCCTTTCCGATCCGACGACGAGGACGAGCGGAGCCATCCGCCCTCTCCGTGGCCTTCTATCTCTGCCTATTGAGCAATCTCGTCACTAGAGTAAAGGGGATACCCAGTTTCCAAGCATTTTCTTCACCGTACTCGTACACATACTCGTACACTCGAATCTCTCCATCGGTCGACGCGAACGGCGACGAGAGCGCGGTTGACGAGTGAGCAAGCGCGAACCGGGGGCAGTCCTTCCTCCGTGGGGTGTTCTGCCTCCGTGACGGTCTCCGGCTGCGGAAGCGCAGCCGCTCCAGCCTGAGAAATGGGCGCTTCCGGGTTTAGTGTGGGCGCCCACAGCAAAGCGTGAAGTGGAGTCGTGTAAGCGGGGCGGTATCCGAGTAAGGGTGTCGGTTAAGGGTGCGCTTCGCGCCCTCTACGGTGATGCTTCTGGCACTTAACCACATCGAGTTCCGAAACCGGGACCCCACCATTTCTTTCGGTTGCGTTTCGTGGGTGGGTAGACTATGCTTTACGTCGAGAGGATTGGCTGGGGCCAATTCTCTGACGCGTAACGAAGGGACACCTATGAACAGACGTGCATACGCAGGGTTGCTTCTCGTTGTGGCCGCGCTTTGCGCGCGGCCGGCGTTCGCCGGCACCATCAGCCTCAATACGTCGGTTTCATCCTCAGTGAAGGACGACACGCTCCGGGTCACAATCAAGATCGAGAACCGGGGTACGGATGCCGCTTCCAACGGCCATGCCGAAATCGCAGTGCAGGGGCAGCGAATCCTGACCGACAGGGTGGCCGAGTTTAACGTTGGCAAGCCGGTGGTGTTCACCGAGGAAGTGAAGTTGGACGCGCAGATCCCGGGCGCCTATCCCTTGATCGTCACCATTTTTTACACGGACGGAAATCAGTATCCTTTCTCCGCGATTGCCTCCCATGTCTTCTCCTGGCGCGCCACCAACGTGGTCAGCGATATTGTGGGCGGGATCAAGCCCATGACGATCTCCAAGCGTGGCAAAGCGGAGGTGACGCTGAAGAATGTCGGGAGCGAAGACGTTGTGGCGGCAACTCGTCTTGTGTTTCCGAGGGAGCTCACGGCCGACGGCGAGGCCGTTGCCGTCACCCTGCCCGGGCGCTCGGAGCGAAAGATCAAGTTCGCCATGGAGAACTTCTCCGCCACCGGCGGCAGCACCTACCCGCTGGTCGCGGTTTCCGAGTTCGATCGTGACGGCATGCACTACACGTCGATCGCGAGCGGGTCGGTCCAGTGCGTCGACAGAACGGTGCTCATGGGCCTGAACTACTATGTGCTGGGCGGCATTCTTGCTGTGCTGGTCCTGGCGTTCGTCATCTTCCAGAAGCGGAAGACATGAAGAAGAACGAGATCGTCGAACGGGTCGTTGATGTTGTCATCTTCATTCTCATCGTGGGCTTCCTGTTCTCCTTCCTGACGCCCAAATACATCTTCTCCAAGACGACGGCGACCGGCGGCGACATGGGGTCGCACTACCCGGCCGCGGTCTACCTGAAACAAGTCCTGATGCCGGCGGGCAAGATCATGGGCTGGGACCAGGGAAACTACGCCGGGTTTCCCCTGTTCTACCACTACTTCCCGCTGCCGTTCATCATCACGGCGCTGATCAGCTTTGTGATCCCGATGCAGATTGCATTCAAGCTCGTGACCATCCTGGGGACGCTGCTGCTGCCCGTCTGCACGTACTTTGCGCTGCGGGTGATGAAGTTCAAGTTTCCCACCCCCATCCTCGGGGGCATATGCACGCTGGCCTTTCTGTTCAACGAAGGCAACTCGATGTGGGGGGGCAACATCCTCAGCACCCTTTCCGGAGAGTTTTCCTATAGCCTCAGTCTTGCCTTGATGGTGCTGCTGTCGGGAACGCTGTATGCCGGAGTTGTGGAGGATAAATGGCGCACCTGGAATGCCGCTCTGGTCTTCCTGATCGGGTTCAGCCACGGCTTCACGCTGGTCTTCTCGTGCGTTATGGCCGTCTTCTTTGTCCTGTGCCGACAGGACTTCTGGAAGAACTTCAAGTATCTCTTCCATGTCTTCGGTCTTGGGGGGTTGCTGCTCGCCTTCTGGATCGTCCCTTTCTTCTTCAATCTCCCCTACGTCAATGCCGCCACGACCCAATGGGTCGTGGCCGCGTGGCGGGAGTACGTTCCGCAAATCTTCTGGCCGTTCATCGCGGTCGCCGGGCTCTCGCTGGTCGTGAACGTCTTCGACCGTCGGGTGCGTTACCTCGCCTATATCGTTGCCTCGTCCGTCGCCTTGTATTTCGTTGGCTCGCACCTCGGCATGCTGGATATCCGGTTCGTTCCTTTCGCACAGGTGTATGTGACGATCTTCGCGGCCACGTTGCTGCTTCCTTTCCTGGGGGGCATCAAGGGCCGGTTCCTGATACCGCTCATCCTGATGATCGGAGTCGCGCTGTGGGTTCATCCGAAAGCCCCGCAGGTCAAGAACTGGGTCAAGTGGAACTACGAGGGCATCGAAGGCAAGGGAACTTGGCCGGTGCTTCAGGAGATCCACAACTTCCTGCGGGATTCCGGCGGCGGCCGGGTGGTGTACGAGCACTCGCCGGAGAACAACGCCTTTGGCACGACGCGCGTGTTCGAGAACCTGGAATACTCCTCCGGACGGTACACCCTGGAAGGTCTGCTCAAGGAGTCATCCGTCACCGCTTCCTTCGTGTATTACATCCAGTCCGAGGTCGGCCATGTCTGCACGGCTCAAATCCATGGGTATCGGTACTCCCACCTGAATTTGCGATCGGTGATTCCACGGTTGAACATGTTCAATGTGACGCACTACATCGCGCGCAGCCCGCAAGCCAAGGCCGAGGCGAGGACCATTCCGGAGCTGAAGCTCGAAAAATCAGCCGGCGCAATCGAAATCTTCCGGGTGACATCCACGGATGGACACTACGTGGTCCCGCTGGCGTATGAGCCGTTTCTGTTCAAGACGCAGAATTGGAGGAAGGATTTCTACAACTGGTTTGTGAATCCCTATCTGCTCGATATTCCCCTCGTGTATGAGCCCGAGCCGGATGCAAAGGACATGGCTCGGCTCCCCCGGCAGTCGGACAGCTTTCTCAGCCTGTCCAAGGTGCCGCTGGACATCTCCAAGGCGGACGTTCAGGAAAAGATCGGGCCTGAGGATGTTGAGTTCACGACAAACCTCATCGGACACCCGCACCTGATCCGGGTGTCCTACCACCCCAATTGGAGGGTGACGGGCGCCGATCGGATCTACCTGGTCTCGCCGTCGTTCATGCTGGTCTACCCCACGGAGAGTCACGTTAAGTTGCACTTCGGGTATGGCGTTCCCAACTACGCGGGGGGGTTGATGAGCCTGGCGGGTTTGGCCATCATCCTGATTCCGCGCGTGAAAGGCTTGCGAAGGAGGCCGACGCCGGATGCAAACTGAACCGCAAGACCTGACATTCATGGATGTCCTGAGGCGGTACCGGGATGTGTTCCTGATGTTGCCCCGTGCCGTCAAGTGGTACGGGGCCGCCCGCCTGAAGACTCAGGTGATTGTGTCCGTGGCCGTTCTTCTGTGCGCGGCGGCGGTCGTTGTTACCATCGGATTCCAGCGCAAGCCTGCATGGCGGGACGCCTTCGCGCGGCATGTGACACAGCCTCTGCGTGCCCGCCAGGCAGCGCGGCAGGCGGCCCGCGCGCCGATGACGGGCGGGCCCATCAGCAAGGACCCCGCCATTGCGCGCTCGATCGCGGCCGGCGTCAGCAACCGGCTCGTCTACGTCGACAGCTATCATGGGTCCAGCCCGGCCTCTCTGCTGGCGCTCAAGGACGTTGGCGTTAATGCGTTTGTCTTCACCGGCAATCTCGTGACCGGCAGGAACGACCTTTTCCGCACCGGCGTGATGGTCATGGTCTACGAGCAGCACAAGCCGGAGCCGACCGAGGAGGAGTACGACATCATCCGAACCTACATCGCCAACGGCGGGCGGCTGATGTTGCTGTGTCCCGCCTGGGTCTGGGTGGTGTATGAGAAGAAGCCGCTGGATCGGCTGCCCTACAACCGGATTGCGGCGGAGTTCGGGGTGACGATGGAGAACCAGCACGCCGCCGCTCCGCTGAAGTTCGTCCACAGCGCGTTTGCCGTGGAGGGGGTTGAAGCGCAGTTGGGCGGCGCCTTTGCGAGCATCCTGTACCGTCGCGACGCCTACCCCATTCTGGTGGGCGGAAACGGGAAAGTCGGAGCCCTGGCCGCGAAGAAAGGGGACTCCCGGATGATCCTGTGGGCGCACGATAACCTCCTCCACGATCAGGTCATGCAGACGCCGGGCGGAAAGGCGTTGATTCAGCGGGCCTTCGATGCGCTGTTGAACGAGGGTGTGGATCTGGCTGCCGGCAAGCGGTCGGCGCCCGCCGCGGCCGTCGCCGCGCAGGACCCGGTTCGGGCGGCGGGTGGGACGCTGGCGGATCCGGTGGTGGCCCAGTCCATCGCGGCCGGCGTGAGCAACCGCGTGGTTTACGTGGACGGCTACCATGCCGCCGTTCCGCCCGACCTGTCGTTCTTCGCCGAGGCCGGGGCCAAGGCTACGCCGCAAGGGTACCAGGGCTTCGTGTACAACAAGGATGAGCTCTTCAAGAGCGGCCTGCTGGTCATGCAGTATGGGATGAACCAGCGCGAGCCGGATGCGGAGGAATACGCGGTGGTGCGGCAATACATCGCCAACGGCGGGCGGCTCCTGCTCATGTGTCCGGCGTGGGTCTGGGACACCTACGAGCACAAGCCGATGGAGGAGTTGCCGTACAACATCATCGCGCGCGAGTTCGGACTGGGGATGGGCACATCTTGCGTGAAAGCGCCGATGAGGGTCGTGCACCCCGGTTTCGATTTCGGTGGATTTCAGAAGGAGATCGAGGGCGCCTTCTCGTCCATCAGTTTCAATCCGGCGAACGCCACGCCCATCCTTGCCGGCAGCGACGGGAAGGTGGCGGCCATCGCCGCCACAAGCGGCAACGCCAGGCTCGTGCTCTGGGCCCACGACAACCTGATCGCCGAAAAGACGGTTCAGATGCCCTAAGGCCGGAAAGTCGTCGTGCATATGGTGAACTGGCTGCTGGAGTCAGAGATAAAGTAGAATTTCTACGCC
>JAQBFL010000280.1:0-5811 GCA_032123415.1 bacterium
GGTCTGGATGGCGGCCTATGCCTGCCTCGTCATCGCCTATGTCCTGCACGGAGTGACCGGCGCCGAGTTCGTGCGCGTGGACGCGCTGACGGCGGGCCGGCGGCCGTGGCATGCGCTGCACGTCGAATCGGCAGGCGGGACCGAGGAGATCGCTCCCGGGGCGGCCCTGAGCCCGGCGGCGCTGGAGACGGTGCTGGCCGGGGCGCCCTTGATGGGCGGCTTTACGCGGGAAGGCGATGCGTGGCGGAGGGCGGAGAAAGGTCCCGCGACGTCATCCCTGTTCATCAAGCTGTACAAGGCTGACGCGTTACACAACCTGCCGTGGCCGTCGCTGCTCGGTCTGTTCAATTTCGCCGGCCTGGCCCTGTTGCTGTACACCTTTCTGGGCGACCCGCTGCCAGCCATGCTTCGGGAGTGGACGACCAAGGTGCGCGAGCAGTTGGAGCGGACGCGCGCCGCCCGCGCCGAGGCGGCGGCGCTGCAAGACAAGGAACGCGTTCTCGCGGCGCAACTCGATGTGGAGCGTACCCAGGCCATGGAACAGGCGGAGCGCGATGCGAAAACCGAGCGGGATTACCTCATCGAGGCGGCGAAGCGCGATGCGGGGAAGAGGACCGAGGCGATGCGGCATCACCTCGAGTCGGACGCGAAGGCCGCCGCCGCCCAACTGCGGGCGGCCGTAGCTCGCCGCGTCCTGGAACAGGCTCGCGCCCGTTTTGCGGAGGGCGGCGACGGCGTAACGCAGGACGCCATGATCCGCGCGTTCGCCCGGCAACTGGAGGATGGGGGGGGCCATGATTGAAGACATCGTTGCCGCGCGCTATGCGCGCGCCTTCTGCGCCCTGACGGCCGGCCTCGGCAACCTGGAGGCGTCCGGAGAGGAACTGCTGCTCGCGGCCGAGTTTCTCGCGCCCGGGCGCCGCGGGCTCTGTATTCCGGAGTTGATGCGGATCCTGCAGGCGCCGCAGCTGGCGGCGGACGAGAAGCGGGGACTCCTGCGCCTGCTTGCCGACCAGCTTGCGCTCAGCGAACCGACCGTCCGCTTCCTGGCGTTGCTCACGCAACGCCGGCGTATCGGCCTCATTCACCGGATTGCGTTTCACCTGCGCGAGCTGTCCGCGCGCCAGCGCAACTGTTTCGTAGCCGATGCGCAGTCCGCCCGCGCGATGTCGGACGAGCAGTGTGTCATCGTCCGGGACGCCCTGTGCCGCGCGCTGGGATCGCAAGTCGAACTGGTCTCGCATGTGAATCCCAGGCTGCTGTGCGGCGTGCGGATTCACGTCGACGGTCGTCTGTTCGACGGTTCCGCCCTGGGCATGCTTGAGCGCCTGGGTACGCGGCTGATGAAGTAACAAGGAGAGATGTGAATGCAGATACGTCCGGAAGAAATCAGTAATGTCATCCGCCGGGAGATCGAGAGCTTCGGCGGCAAGATCGAGATGGCCGAGGTCGGCCACGTTCTGATGGTCGGCGACGGCGTCGCCCGCGTGTACGGTCTGGCCAAGGTCATGGCCGGCGAGCTGGTCGAATTTCAGAACGGGGTGCTCGGCACGGCGCTCAACGTGGAGGAACAGAACGTCGGCGTGGTTCTGCTCGGCCCGGGTTCGGGCATCCACGAGGGGGACATCGTGCGGCGTACCGGCCGGATCGCCGCGGTGCCCGTCGGCCCGGCGTTGCTGGGCCGCGTCGTGGACGCCCTCGGGCAGCCGCAGGACGGCAAGGGGCCGATCGATACCGGCGGCCTGTTCCGCCAGATCGAACGGGTGGCCTCCGGCATCGTGCGGCGCGAGCCCGTCAGCGAGCCGCTGCAGACGGGCATCAAGGCCATCGACGCCATGACGCCCATCGGCCGCGGTCAGCGCGAGTTGATCATCGGCGACCGTCAGACAGGCAAGACCGCCATCGCGATCGACACGATCCTCAACCAGAACAAAGGATGGGACGGGAATCCCGACACGATCGACGTCATCTGCGTTTACGTGGCGATCGGCCAGAAACGCTCCACCGTGGCGCGGATCGTCGAAATCCTCGACCGCAACAACGCCCTGGGCTACACCATCGTGGTCTCGGCCACGGCATCGGACTTGGCCACGCAGCAGTTCATGGCCCCCTACTCGGGCTGCGCGATGGCCGAGTACTTCATGGAGCAGGGCCGGCACGTGCTCTGCGTATACGACGATCTGTCCAAGCACGCGTGGGCCTATCGCCAGATGTCCCTGCTGCTGCGCCGCCCGCCGGGCAGGGAGGCTTATCCGGGCGATGTCTTCTACTTGCACAGCCGCCTGCTCGAGCGCGCCGTCAAGCTGCGCACGGACCGGGTGCTCGTGGCGGACTCGGTGGCCGACAAGGACGTGACGGCCGAGCGGGCCCTGGACGGAAAGGTGTACGCCGGGGTGCCGGGCCAGTGGGAGCTGGACGCGCTCAAGATACCGCCTGGGTATCGCGTCGCCCCGATCCCGGGCACGGGCGGTTCCCTGACCGCGTTGCCCATCATCGAGACGCAGGCGGGCGATGTGTCGGCCTACATTCCCACCAACGTCATTTCCATCACGGACGGGCAGATTTACCTGGAAGCGGATCTCTTCAATCAAGGCATCCGGCCGGCGATGAACGTCGGTATCTCGGTCTCGCGAGTGGGTGGCAGCGCACAGATCAAGTCCATGAAGAGCGTGGCGGGCATGCTGCGGCTCGAGCTGGCCCAGTACAACGAACTGAAGGCCTTCGCCCAGTTCGGCTCGGACCTCGACCAGTCCACGCAGCGTACGCTGGCACGCGGCGCGCGCATGGTGGAAGTGCTGAAGCAGGGCCAGTACCAGCCCCTGCCGATCGAGGAGCAGGTCGCCGCCATCACGATGGGCAGCGCGGGGGTGTATGACGATATGAACCCGTCCAGCATACGGCGCTTCGAACAGGAATGCCTGCAGCACCTGCGGGAGACGCAGCCCGATCTGTTGCCGCGGCTCGCGAAAACCGGCAAGCCCGACGACGCGTTGCGCCAGAAGTTGCTGGAAGCCTTCACGTCGTTCAAGGCCTACTTCGTCGCATAGAGGCACAGGGGCGCGTGACCCGCGCCGGGAGAGAATACGCCATGCCCCAGGGGCGAGAGATCAAACGCAGGATCCGGTCGGTCGAGAACACGAAGCAGATCACCCGTGCCATGAAGCTCGTGGCCACGGCGAAGTTGCAGCGCGCTCAGGCGCGCATGCTCGCGCTGCGCCCGTACGCGAACCGGCTGGAGGCGATGAGCGGCGACGTTTCGGCCGCGCTCTTCGGCGACGAACATCCGCTCTTCCGGACGCGGCCCGAACGGCGGATCGCCACGATCGTCATCGCCGGCGACCGGGGCGTGTGCGGGGGCTTCAATGCCAATGTGGTCCGCCGCACGCGCGAGCACGTCACGGAACGTTCGGCTGAGGCGCACGAGGTCTGGTCCGTGGGCAAGCGCGCCACGCTGGCGCTTCGCAACGTGCCAGGGATCGCCGTCGTCCGGCGCTATCACGACGTGTTCGACAACTTGTCGTACAAACTTGCCTACGAGATCTGCGACCAGTTGGCCGCGCGCTTCCTGGACGGCGGCATCGACAGTGCCTACGTCGTCCACAGCGAATTCGTCACGGTCATGACCTCGCGGCCCCGCGTCGTCAAGCTGATGCCCCTGGACCTGCCGTCGATTTCGGACAAGCCCCGGACGGAAGGCGCGGCCGGGGTCGGCCCCGCGGAGCGACGCGAAAGCGGCGAGTTGGTCGAACTCGAGCCCGGCCCCGAGGCGGCCATCAGCCGGCTCGTGAGCCGGCTCATGGCCACGCACCTCTATCGCGCACTGTTGGAGAGCTACGCGGCGGAACTGGGCGCGCGGATGACGGCGATGGAAAGCGCCACGAAGAACGCAGGAGAGATGATCGACCGGTTGACGTCCGACTTCAACCGGGCGCGGCAGGCGAACATCACGGCCGAGCTACTCGATATTGTGGCCGGCGCCGAGGGGCTGCGCTGACGGCGTCCGACGCGGAATGCGCACGGAATGGAATGGACGGTAAACGACGGAATTTGCACGGGAGATACATTCATGACACAGGCAACAGGCGAGGCTGGCATTGGACGTGTGAAACAGATCATCGGGCCGGTCGTCGACGTGTCGTTCGACGCCGACGCCCTGCCGGATATTTACACCGCCCTGCGGATTGACGACGTCGAGCGGAACATCCACGTCGTCGTGGAAGTGGCGCAGCACCTCGGCGAAAACACCGTACGGAGCATTGCCATGAGCGGCACCGACGGACTGCAGCGCGGCATGCCCGTGACGAACACCGGAGCGCCGATCTCGGTGCCCGTCGGCGACGCCACGCTGGGCCGGATTCTGAACGTCGTGGGCGAGCCGATCGACGAGCGCGGGCCCGTGGAAGCCGAGGAGTTTCACCCGATTCACAAGGACGCCCCGGCGTTCTCGGAACAGGAGACGGTGTGCGAGATCCTCGAGACCGGCATCAAGGTCATCGACTTGCTGCAACCGCTGCCCAAGGGCGGCAAGGTCGGCCTGTTCGGCGGCGCCGGCGTGGGCAAGACGGTGGTCATGAAGGAACTCATCGCCTCCATCGCCCGCGAGCACGCGGGATGTTCCGTGGTGGCCGGCGTAGGAGAACGTACACGCGAGGGCAACGACCTGTGGCTCGAGATGCAGGAAGCCGGCGTGCTGGACAAAACGGCGCTGATCTACGGGCAGATGAACGAGCCGCCGGGCGCCCGGCTGCGGGTGGCCCTGTCCGCCATGACGGTGGCCGAGTACTTTCGTGACGTCAAGGGCATGGAAGTGCTGCTCTTCATCGATAACATCTTCCGCTTCGTACAGGCCGGCTCCGAAGTGTCCGCCCTGCTCGGCCGCATTCCGAGCGCCGTCGGCTACCAGCCGACCCTGGCCACGGAGATGGGCGCCCTGCAGGAGCGCATCGCCTCCACCAAGAAAGGCTCCATCACCTCAATCCAGGCCATTTATGTGCCGGCGGACGACTACACGGACCCCGCTCCGGCCACCTGCTTTGCGCATCTGGACGCGGTCACCGCGCTGTCGCGGAACATAGCCAGCCTGGGGATCTATCCCGCCGTGGACCCCCTGGAGTCCACCAGCAGCATTCTCGATCCGGCCGTGGTCGGCGACCGCCACTACCGCGTGGCCACGCGGGTCAAGGAGACGCTTCAGCGCTACAAGGACCTGCAGGACATCATCGCCATTCTGGGCATCGACGAGCTGTCGGACGAGGACAAGCTCACCGTGGCGCGCGCCCGGAAGATTCAGCGCTTCCTCTCGCAGCCCTTCTTCGTGGCGGAAGCGTTCACGGGCGTACCGGGTAAGTACGTCTCCACCGCCGACACGGTGTCTTCTTTCGAGGAGATCGTCGAGGGCAGGTGCGACGACCTTCCCGAGGCCGCGTTCCTTTACGTCGGCAAGATTGAGGAAGTCAGGGAGAAAGCCGAACGCCTCAAAGCGTAGCAATCCGGGAAACCGAGGAAGGGGGAGAAACACGTGGCCGCCACCGTTGAACATGAGCCCTTTGCCCTGGAGATACTGAGCCCCGAGGCGACGGTCTTCTCCGGCCGATGCGAAAGCATGCTCGTCCGGACCGCCGCCGGCGAGATCGAAATTCTGCCGCGGCACGAGCCGTTGCTTGCCGTCCTCGTTCCGGGTCCCGTGGTGGTCCGTCAACCCCTGGGAACGGACGAAACCGCCTGCGTTGTCACGGGCGGGTTTCTTCACGTGACCGACTCGATGGTAACGTTGCTGGCAGACGGCTTTCAGTCCGGGCCGACAGGAGGCAC
>JAQBFL010000281.1:0-9720 GCA_032123415.1 bacterium
ACCTGAGCCGATGCGGGCAGTACGGCGACCAAGGCCGCGACGGCGACCAAGGCCGCGACCACACATACGGAGCGTGAATTCGAACGACATGTTGACTTCATCTAGAGACCTCCAGTTTCCATGACACAACTCAACCTTACAACACCCCAATACCACTCCGGAAATCCGGAAAGACGTCGCTACGCGATCTGTCAGCTTGCGCTCATTGCGGCTGGCTTTCGCTCCCAAGCGCCTGCTGACCCGTCATCCGTTTTCCACCGTCTATCAAACAGACTATCTGATCGCGGTGCGAATGTCAACCGGAGAAAATGCAATTTTTTTCCTTGCATTCCCTGCACGGTGGGCTATAGTGTGCCGCGATTCTGTAACACCTCAGGCGTGCCGGCGTGATGGCCGGCGTCCGGAAGGAGGCGATTGGATGAGCCGATGTGCGAAGTGTCTTGGCGTGGCGTTTGTGGCGGTGGTTCTGGCGACCGTCTCTGAGGTGCTGTACGCACAGGCGGTCCCGCGGGGGCGGGCGGGTGTGGCGCGCCCGGACGATGGGCAGGTTGGGGCTCCGGCCGCCGGGAAGGTGCAGATCCGCCGGTTGCTGGGCGTCGGCAGCCGGGGTCGCGTTTTCACGCCGGTTTACACCACGAACGTGGGGCGCGGCACGCGGCCTGCGCGTCAGTGGGGCAGCGTGACCGTGGTTTACGAGACCACCCCGGAGTGGATCGACGAGATGACGATCACGTACTACGCCATGTCGCTGGATAAGACGAGCGGCGAGAACAAGTATTCCCTCTACCGCAAGGAAGTCCCCTACATGGATATTGCGCGCGACCGCAACCATACGGGTGTGGTCTACATCCGCCCGTCGGCGCTGGAGAGGTTTGGCGAAATCGTTGCCTGCGCGGTGGAGATCCGCATCGACAATGAGGTCGTCGCGCAGCAGGGCGAGTCCTCCATGGGCGGAGCGCTTCCCGATGAGTGGTGGAAAGACCAGCGCGTGATCGGACGCAGCGACCTGGTGACCATCCGGGACGCCCACATCCTCAACCGGATCGAGTCGCCGTTCGCGTTCATCAACATAGACGACTACGAGGCGATCAAGTAGTGTTCGAGTCTAACCGCATTCTCGCGCTGGATATCGGCGCCGGCAACTTGGTGCTGGCGGAATTCGCCGTCGCCAAAGGCGGCGGGCCCGAGTTGCTCTCGTACGGGATTGGAGGCCTGGACGCGGGTGCAACGGGCGAGGCGGATGCGTCTGCCTATATCGTCTCCGCGATCCGGCAGCTCATGCGGGAGCAGAACATACGCCCCGCGCCGTTGTACATGACGATCTCGGGGCAGACCGTTTTTCCGCGTTTCGTTAAGCTGCCTCCCGTCGCCAAAGACAAGGTGCTGGAGATCATTCGCTACGAGGCTGAGCAGAACGTGCCGTTTCCCATCGAGGAAGTGGTGTGGGACTACGAGTTGCTGCGGTCCGGGGATGCCGAGCAGGAAGAGCTCAACGTCATGCTCGTGGCGGTCAAGACCGACAAGGTCACGAGCCTGACCGATTGCGTGGTGGCGGCCGGTCTCGAGCCGGAGATCGTCGACGTAGCGCCCATGGCGCTGTACAATGCCGTGCGCTTCAACTACCCCTCGTTGCAGGGGTGCACGATGATTCTGGACGTCGGGGCGCGCAGCTCGAACCTTATCTTCATGGAGGAAGAGCGGATTTTCAGCCGCAGCATTCCTGTCGCCGGAAACAGCATCACCCAGGAGATTGTGAAGGAATTCGGCGTGGGCTTCGACGAAGCCGAAGCGCTGAAGAAGGAACATGCCTTCGTGGCGTTCGGTGGCGTCTACGCGGGGCCGGACGACGCAGTGTCCGACCGCGTCTCGAAGGTTGTGCGCAACGTCATCACGCGCCTGCATGCCGAGGTGAACCGGTCCATCAATTTCTACCGCAGCCAGCAGGGCGGCAGTCCTCCCTCGTTCGTGCTGCTGGCGGGCGGCTCGTCGCGCATCCCGCACATGGACACCTTCTTTCGGGAGAAGCTCAATGTGGGCGTGGAGTACCTCAATCCGTTCGCCGCAGTGCCCGTTTCACCGAACATTGCCACCGAGCGGATCGAAGCGGATGCGTGCCTGCTGGGCGAAGTGGTTGGGATGGCGATCCGGCGGACGATGTCCTGTCCGATCGAGATCAACCTCATGCCGCCGGATCTGCTGGCCAAGAAGGCGTTCCGCCGCCGGGTTCCGTTCTTTGCCGCCTCGGCCATTGGGCTGATCCTGATCATGCTCTGCTGGTGGGTCTACTTTCAACGCATGCGCAGCGTGTCCGAGGACCGTGTGAGGAAAATCGACCTGCAACTGGCGATCCGCGAGGCCGACGACGGCGAACTGAACGCCGCGCTGAACGCGCAGAAGGAATCCGAGATGCGGTTCGACGCGATCGTAACCCTGGTGGAGCGACGCGCTTCCTGGGTTCGATGGATCGACGAGATCCACTCGAATCTGCTGGATGGGATGTGGCTGCGGTCGGTTTCCTCCGTCATGCGCGAAGGCCGCCAGTTCATCGAGATCTCCGGCAGCGGGTTTGTGGATCAACTCAAGCAGCACGAGAACGAAGCGCAGCAACTCACCGCGGTAGATGTATTCCGTGACAAGCTGAGGGCGTCGCCCCAGTTCTCGGACGAAACCGGGATCACGGCGGTGCCGGTGCCGCCCCCAGGGGCCTTTGCGCGCGACTTTACGATTCTGGTGGCGGTGGAAGAAGCGCCGCGGAAGGGCCTGCAATGAAAGGCAGACTAAGCGTTTGGGTTATGGCCGGGATGGCCGTCGTCGCGGCCCTGCTCGCGGTGTCGGCGGTGCTGCTGTTTCTCGGCATCCGCCGCTTCAACGACGCCGGGAAGACCGTCCTCGGGCGCTTCCACAAACTGGAGTCTTTCTATACACGGCAGCCGTTTCCTTCGCCGGCCAACGTCCGGCAGCAGGAAAGCAATGCCGAGCAGCTCGGCGACTGGTTCGAACGTTTGCATGAGGAACTGCGCAAGGGCGACAACACGGTTGTCGAGCGCAGCCCGACCAGATTCATGACCCAACTGGCGACCGTACGCAACGGACTGTTGGCGACGGCCCAGGAACATGGCGTTGGCGTGCGTACGGAGTTCGCCTTCGGCTTTGACCGATATCTGACAGACGGCGGCGAACTGCCTCCGCCGGAGATTGTTCCGCGCCTGACGCACCAGTTGCTGGCCATGGATGCCCTCAGCCGGGTGCTGATCGACCAGAGTGTCTCGTCGATCGACGCCGTCGAGAGGGAAGATCTCGATGCGGCCCGTCGGCCCGGCCCAGCGCGGCCGGAAGCCCCGGGAGGACGCCCCCGGCCCGGCCGTCCGGCGCCGGGCGGTCAGCCCGCGGCGCCCACGCCAGAAGCGGAGCTGTTCAAGAAGTTCACTTACACCATCGATTTCCGCGCCTCCGAGCGGGCCACCATGGCCGTGTTGAATCAACTGGCCCGTTGCCCCGCCTTTACGGTCGTGACGAGCGTTCAGATCAACCGCGATGCGTCGATCGTCGTCGAGGCGCCGCAGCCGGTAGAACCCGCGGCGAGCGATGCGGCGGCAACCGGCGGCGAGCGCAATCCGCCCCCGGATCGTTCGGCGCGGATCGTTTCCGGGCCGGCACTCGAGCAGCCGCTGAGGGTGCGTGTGGTGGTGGACGTTTATCGATTCTCGGGAGAAGTCTCCGGTGAAAGCGCTTAAGGATATCGGTCGTTGGCTCATGGCGCGGTACGACAAGCTGATCGCTGTCTCCGTGTACCTGGCCCTCACGGCATCTCTACTGTACCTGGCGCTGCGCGTCGGCGCCATCCAGCGCATGGATGCCGAATTCCAGCGCAAGCTGGACGGGCTGCGCCCCGAGTATCCCGAGGCCGCGGCGGTCAGCGACGCAAACTATCTGGCGGCCCTGGCCGCCGTGACGAACCCGCCGCAGCTCGGCGACTGGTCGTCGCGCGCCCTGACGATCCCCGAACTGCGCGTCTGGTGCGTGGAGTGTTTCCGCCCGATTCTCTACCGGGCGATGATCTGCCCGTTTTGCGATGCCGAGCAGCCGATTCCGAACGAGATCAACGAGGGCGTGGATTTGGACGGCGACGGCATCCCTGACCTGGCCGAGAAACGGCTGGGCCTCGACCCGAACAATCCGTCCGACGCGCAAGAGGATGCCGACGACGACGGGTTCACCAACCTGGAAGAGTACACGGCCGGTAAAGATGTCCGCGACCCCGCCAGCTTCCCATCGCTGGAGCCCTTCTTCACGCTCGAGAAGATCGGCGTGGAACCGTTCCTGTTCCTTTTTAAGAGCTACATGAAAGGCAGGGGCGACTCGATGACGTTCGCCCTCAACACGCGCGACGGCGGCCGCACGTACTTCCTGCGCCTTGGGGACGAGGCGGAAGGCTTCAAGCTCGATTCTTTCGAACAGAAGTCCGAGACCAGCGACGTGGGCTACCCGGGCGCCCGCAGAGATCTGTCTGAATTGACGCTGACCAAGGGCGATCAGAAGATCATCCTGATCATCGGCAAGGACGTGAAATTTCAGGACTATACCGCGACTATCCTGTACCGGCGTGACGGCCGCCGATTCGAAACCAAGCGCGGTGACAAGTTCGCCCTGCGCGAAAGTTTGGAATATCGGGTGATCCATATTGACAATGCGACCGGAAGTGTTGTAATACGTCGAATGTCTGATGGTGTCGAGTTTTCAGTAGGCAGTCGCAAAGTGGAAGACGGCGTGATCGAGGAATAGACAGTTTAGACCCCAGCGCCTTGTGCGGCGGGTCTTTGCACAGACTAAGGAGAGCAGCTTCAATGAGACGTCTGCAACGGGTAATAGCACATTTGGCAATCGTCGCAGTGGCCGCAACGCCCTATGTTCACGCGCAGGTCGAGCTTGATCCCGAGCCGTTGCAGCTCGACGCGCCGGCTGTAGACGCCGTGCCGCAGGACCTTGCAACCCCTCCCGCTATCGAGGCTCCGGCTATCGAGGATCCGGCACTGGAGGCGCCCGCGGTCGAAGTTCCTCCGCCCGCGCAGGATCCCGTCGCGCCGTTTCTCGATCCCTTCCTCGTGGACCCGGAGGTCGCCGCGCCGCCTGCCGCGGAGCCCTCGTCCGACAGCGTCTCCGTGATCATGGGGCAGGAGGAGACCAAGCGTCGCGCCTACCGCGCCCACCTGCGCGAAACGCTGGCTAGCGCCCAGGCCGCCATGCAGGCCTCGCGCTTCGACGCGGCCATCGAGTTTTACGACGAGGCCTACACATTGGTACTCGGCATCGGCAACCGTCCCGAGGACCGTGCGGAGCGTGACGCGGCACTCGTGGGGCTTGCCGAGGCCGAATACCGCCATGCCATGTTCATGCGCCGCCAGGGAGACTTGGCCAAGGCCCTGGACTTGGCCCGGCAGTCGGCCGGCCGCGGGCACCCCGAGGCCCCGAAGTTGGCTGGCGAGCTGGTCGCGGAGATCGAGAAGCCCAAGCCCGTCAAGGTCGAACGTACGGTCCCCCGCTGGCAAGAGAAGGCGTTCAAGGGCGATGTCAAGGAGTTGGACGGTCTGATCCGGCGTGGGCGTGAGCGATTCGCCACGGGTGAATACGCCGAGGCCAGGACACTCTTCGAGGCGGTCCTCAGCCGCGATCCCGAGAACACCGAGGCCATCCGGATGCTCGAGAAGATCGGACAATCGCGGTACGACAGCGCCTCGATCGAATTCGCGGCGACGAAGGCGGACATGATTGCCAGGATCCGCGACACCTGGAACCCTCGGGACTACCAGTTCAGCGCGGCGGAGACCGTCATCAACAAACCGCCGGAGCCGCGCCCCTCAGACAGTGTGAGTCTGAAGATCAAGAAGAAGATGGAAGGCATCAAGATTCCGCAGATCGAATTCCGGCAGGCCAACATCCACGATGTCATCAAGTTCCTGACGGATGCCAGCGACGAGTTCGACGAGACGACCAGCAAAGACGAGGAAAGGGGTGTCAACATCGTCCTCAACCTTCATGCCGGTTTGTCCGGCGCCACGGCCAGGCCGGCCGCCGCCGCGGATCCGTTTGCTCTGGCCGCCACCGGCGCACCCGCGACGGACGCAGCGGATACGGATATCACCCCCATCACGTTCAGCGCGACCTACGTCAGCCTGTACGAAGCGCTGAATATTGTGACCGAAATGACGGGTCTCAAGTACCGGATCAGCGGCACGGTCGTCATGGTCGTGCGCAAGGACGCGCCGGATGGCGAGATTCTTAACCGAATGTATGACGTGCTGCCGTCGGTCGGCGTTAAGATCGACGATGTAAGGCCTGCCGTGCGCGCCGGCGGGGGGGGGGACAGCGACTTCAGGGCGATGGGTGGTGCAGGCATCGGCGAGACTCGGGGCGATTGGAAGGACTTCTTTGCGGAGATGGGCGTGGGCTGGCCCCAAGGCTCGTCGATCAAGTACATTCCGACCATCGGCAAGATCATTGTGGCCAATACCGCCGAGAACCTGACGGTCTTCGAGAGCGTGCTCGGCGTCCTCAACGTCGTGCCGTTCCAGATCGAAATCGAAGCGCGCTTCGTCGAGGTCGGGCAGCATGACCTCGATTCGCTGGGTTTCGAGTGGAACCTGACGGATGACTGGGAGATTGCCACGAAGAAAGACACATCCGGCAACTCCGTCGGAGCGCAGCAGCGCATCTCCATGGCCGCCACAAGCTTTACCGGCGGCATGCGCTATTCGGACACCGAGGGTGCAATCGGAGAAACCACCGTCAACGACAGCTTGGTGACCGTGGCCAGCGTGCTCACGAACCCCGAGCTGCAGTTCGTCCTGCACGCGCTGCAACAGCGCGGGAGCACCGATCTGCTGTCTGCGCCGAAGGTGACGACGCAGTCCGGACTCGAAGCCACGCTGAAGGTTGTGACCGAGTACATCTATCCGACTAGTTTTGAGATCGTCCAACAACAGTCACAAGGGAACAGTGCAATTGTTCAGAACTCTATTCCTGTAGCGGAGCCAAGCAATTTTGAGACGCGTGAAGTGGGCGTCATCCTCTCCGTCCTCCCCGAGGTAAGCACCGAGGGGCAGATGATCAACCTCACGATGTCGCCCGAGGTGGTCAGCGACCCCGAGTGGTTTAACTACGGAACGACCTACACCGACACGGAAGGTAACGAACAACAGATATACATGCCTCAGCCGTTCTTCCACAATCGTTCCATCCAGACCAGTATCTCCGTGTACAATGGAGCGACGGTTGTCATGGGCGGGCTGATCGCCGAGAAGCGCACGACCGTCGAGGATCAGATCCCGTTTCTGGGCGACATTCCGCTGATCGGACGCCTCTTCCGCAGCAGTGTGGAAGACAGCCAGAAGCGCAACCTGCTGATCTTCGTAACGGCCAGGCTGGTCGATCCGGCCGGCCGTCCGGTGAGGCGTTCGGAGACACAGTTGCCAGGGATTGGGACTGAGGAAGTCGCTGTCGCGCCCGGCGCCTGAACGATGACGGCAGCGCGACGACTGCTGCTAGTTGACGGTACGGCGGTGCTTTACCGCGCGTTCTTCGCTATCAGAGAGTTGTCAACCCGGGCGGGTAAGCCGACAAATGCCGTCTTCGGGTTCCTGCGACTCATCGAGCAGATGCGGGGCCGTTGGAACCCAACGCATTGGGCTGTGGTCTTCGATGGCGGGTTGCCCGCCGCGCGGTTGAACCGGTTGCCGCAGTACAAAGCCCAACGGCCTCCGATGCCGCCGGGACTGAAGGCGCAGATTCCCGATGCGCAGGACTATTTGGATTGCGCCGGGGTGCCTTGGCTGCGTATCGGGGGGCAGGAGGCCGACGACCTGCTGGCGACCTTGACCGTTCAGGGCGTGCGTGGCGGCGATGCCGAGGTTCTGCTGGCCACGTCCGACAAGGACTTGTATCAGTTGGTTGGTGACGCGGTAACCATCGTCTCGGTGGCTGGCGAAAGCGTCGTCATGGGTGTAGCCGAAGTCGTGGACAAAACCGGCGTCAGGCCGGACCAGATAGTGGACTGGCTGTCGCTGACAGGAGATGCCTGTGACAACATCCCCGGGGTTCCGGGGGTCGGCCCGAAGACGGCGGCGAAGCTCTTGAGTGAGTTTGGGTCGCTGGACGAGCTGTGGGGCAGGCTGCAGGATGTCCGGCCGGAGCGGGTGGCGCGCCTGCTGGCAGACCACAGGCAAGACGTGGAGCGGAACCGCGATGTTGTGCGGCTGGACACGGGGACCGATTGCAGGATCGATTGGATCGAATGGCGCGTGCGGCACGGCGACACCCGGCGGCTTGCCTCGTTCTACGACAGGATGGAATTCAGAAAATTGGCGGAAAACTTGAGGCAGCCGGATTTGTTTGAAACGGTTTGACGCCGGCCGTCCGATCGGGTAGAGTATCCGCAGTTCCTAACGGAGCGAAATCCCAATAGATCTCCGCGCGGTCCCGTTGGCGGGATTCCTGCGACCGGGCCGCGGATTGTTTCCCACCCCCATGATCAGGATTGCAGTCACGGGTGGCATCGCCAGCGGCAAGTCGACGGTCGGCACGATGTTGATCGCCCGCGGAGCCGCCGTTTGCGATGCGGACCAACTGGCGCATGCCGCGATGGCCGGCGGCTCCGAGGTCCACAGGGCCGT
Organism: bacterium; assembly: GCA_032123415.1. Classification (GTDB taxonomy): domain Bacteria; phylum Verrucomicrobiota; class Kiritimatiellia; order UBA8416; family JADHWI01; genus JAQBFL01. The sequence goes on from JAQBFL010000281.1 coordinate 8,667, forward strand.
GGTCGGGGCGTTCGGCGAGGCCATCCTGGGCCCCGACGGGGAGATCGACCGGGCGGTGCTGGGACGGCGCGTGTTTGCGGGCGAGGATGCACGGCGGCGGTTGAACCGCATCGTGCATCCGGAGGTCAGCAGGGCGTGGAATGCCTGGCTGGCTGCGCGACCGGCAGACTGTCGGCTTGCGGCGGTGCTCGTGCCGCTGCTGTTCGAGGGCGGGTTTGCCGTGGGATGGGACGGGATCGTCTGTATCAGCGCGCCGCGACGCATCCAGATGGAGCGTCTGAGGGCGTGCGGGCTGAGTGCCGCGGATGCCGAACTGAGGATCGCGGCCCAGATGGGCGGATGCGAACGAGAACGAAGGTCGGACTACGTGTTGGCGAACAGCGGGTCGAAAGAACTGCTGCGGCGCCAGGTGGAGCGCATGATGCGCGACATGTTGGAGAGAGCGTGATGGCAGACAGAGACAACGTTGGACCGAGGCGACCCAGAAACCCGCGCATGCAGCGCCACCGAGGCCCCATGCAGGACTCCGGCCCCCGGTCCGGCGACCATTACGGGCCGGAATCTCGCGGCCCCATCAACGGCGATGCCGCGCAGCAACCCAGGCCGAACGGGGGTGACGAACGCCAAGGGTCGGCCGGACAACCCCGGTACGAAGGCCCGACTCCCGAGGCTATCAGCCTCAACGACCTGCAGAACCTGCCGGTTCCCGATCTGAGGCTCATGGCTGACGGGATGGAGCTGATCGATCTGGGCGCCGTGCGCAAGCATGAGCTCATCTTCGAGATACTCAAGGAGCAGGCGCGCCGCGGCGGAACGATTTTCTGCAAGGGCTTGCTCGAGATTCTTCCCGACGGTTTCGGCTTCCTGCGTTTTGGCCACAGCAACTACCTGCCGTGCCCTGAAGACATCTACGTCTCGCCTTCTCAGATCCGCCGCTTCGCCCTGCGCACTGGCGACCAGATCGACGGGCAGATCCGGGAGCCGAAGGAGAAAGAGCGGTTCTTCGCGCTGCTGCGCGTGGACCGTGTCAACGAGCAGGAGCCCGAGAAGTCCC
>JAQBFL010000282.1:0-3179 GCA_032123415.1 bacterium
CCGGCCGTGCCGGCGACACCCGCGACCGGAACGGCGGGCCAAGCGCTGCCGGCTCCCTTGTCCCTGCCCGAGACCGCGGTCCCGGCGCCCGAGACCGTGGTCCCGGTGGAAGGTGCGACGGTTGAGAGCCTGCCGCCCGCCGATGCCGCCCCGGTCGTGGAGGCCGAGCCGGCGCCGAACGTGGCGGTTGAGCCCGTTCCGGCCGCCCCGGCGCCCGCGGAAGGCGCCGCGCCGAGCGCGCCGTGATGCGTGGTGCTCTGTAGCCCGCGCTTGCCGAGCGCGGGCTTCGCGACGCCCGGCCGTCCGCATGGCGGCTGGGATGCACGTTGAGGCGCGAGCCGCCTCGGCTTACTCGATGGCGAAGACGCCCTCGACTTCCACCGCGCTGTCCATCGGCAGAGCGTTGCAGCCGACGGCCGCGCGGGCGTGGCGACCCGCGTCGCCGAACACCTCGACCATCAGATCCGAGGCTCCATTGGCCACGGCGGGTTGCTGCGTCATGTCGGCCGCCGAGTTGACGAAGACGCCGAGGCGCACGACACGGCGCACCCGGTCCAGATCGCCGGCGCAGGCGTCGCGCAGGACGCTGAGCACGTTCAGCGCGCATAGCCGTGCGGCGGCCCTCCCATCTTCGACGGAGAGTTCCTCGCCGACTTTGCCGGTGTAGCGGATGCCGCCGCCGTCCCGGCACAGTTGGCCTGAGACGAAGACGAGGTTGCCGGATGTGACGGACGGCACGTAGTTGGCCAGTGCCGCCGGCGCCTGTGGAAGCTCGATTTCCAGTTTCTTGAGTTTCGTGTCGATGCGTCCAGCCATCGAAGCAGCCTCCTTTCCGTATGCCCGCCTCAGAGTACATCGGTCCGGGGCCGGGATGCGAGAACGATCGCGACGCGTGCCGGGATGTCTCGGCGTGGCGTCCGGGCACTCGCTCAGTGCCTGAAACTGCGCTGGCCTGTAAAGACCATTGCGGCGCCGGCCTCGTTGCATGCCTCGATGACCTCGAAGTCGCGCAGGGACCCGCCGGGCTGGATGACGGAAGTGACGCCCTCTCGCAGGCCCACGTCGATGCCGTCGCGGAACGGGAAGAAGGCGTCGGACACCATGCAGCTTCCGATCAGCCCGCCCTTCAAGCGCGCCACCTCGGCGTCGATCTCGTGCCGCGCCACGGTGTCCGTGAGGTCGTTGTAGGAGGTGGCATGCCGTTCCCACGCCAATCGGTCCGCCAGCTTGCGGTAAGCCTTGTCGCGTGCGATTTCGGCCACGCCGACGCGGTCCTGTTCCCCCGTGCCGATGCCGATCGTAACGCCGTCCTTGACATAGAGCACCGAGTTGCTGGTGACGCCGGACTCGACCATCCATCCGAACAGCATGTCGGCGACCTCCGCGTCCGTGGGCGGGCGGTGGACACGGTACTCCCGCCCCTGATGAACGCACAGGGCGGGCCCCAAGTCCGCCTCGCGGCGGGCCTCGGGCACGAAAGACCACTGCAGGATCAGTCCGCCGTCGATCAGGGACTTGAAGTCGACGAAGCGGCGGCCCGCGAACTCGGCCAGGCGGTGCATATTGCGGATGCGCATGACGCGCAGGTTCTTTTTCGCCGCGAAGACATCCATGACGCCGGGCGCGAACTCGGGCGCCACGACGACCTCGGCGTAGTTCTCGGCCACGGCCCGCGCGGTGTCCAGATCGACTTCGCGGTTGAGGGCGATGGCGCCGCCGAAGGCGGCCAGGCGATCGGCCATGTTCGCGCGGTGGTAAGCGTCGAACAGCGTGTCGGCCACGGCGACGCCGCTGGGGTTGTTGTGCTTCATGATGGCCGCGCAGGGCCGGTCCATGAGATAGCGCAGGATGTTGAGTGCGTTGTCGGCGTCGGTGATGTTGGTCTTGCCCGGGTGCTTGCCCGACTGGAGCAGCTCGACGTCCGATGCCAGGTACTGGCCGGGGCGGATGCATTCCACCTCGCCGAGGTTGAGGTTGCCGTTGATAAGCTTGTACAGGGCGGCTTCCTGCCCCGGGTTCTCGCCGTAGCGCAGGCCCTTGCGCACGCCATCGATGAGCCAGGACGCCTTCTCGTAAACGAGGGTCTGGCGCCGGCCGTCTTCCTCGATGTAGCTCATCTCCACGCGGGGCGGGAAATGGTCGTCCATGATCGTGCGATAGGCGGCTTTAAGATCGATCTTGTTCATTGCGTGTGGGCTCCTGCCATGCACCGGCGCAAACCGCGCGCCGGCATCCGTGTGTGCATGCAGCAGCCTGCCAGAGCCGGCCGCCGCCGTCAACAAGAAGGCGTTGCGCTCGGGGCGGTTTGCGGGGCCGTGTCGCAGGGGCGTCGCCCCCGTCGAGAGGGGGCGTGTCGAATAGGTCCGGCGGCGAGCCGTCGCATAGCCTCGAATAGGTCGCTTCGATTAGGTCTGTCGGTCGATTAGGTCTTGCAATTCACGCGAGCTAGGGGCAAGAATGTGACCTGCTCCTGAGTCGGCATGGCGGATGCCGGACGGGGAACGGGAACGGACTCAAAGGCAAGAGCAAGAGCGAGGCGAGGGGCGGGGAAGGAGATTTGGCCATGCGCGGGATGATACTGGGTCTCTTGATTCTGGCGGCTACGCTCGGGGTTGGATGCTCGAAGAAGCCCGCGCCGGCGCCTGAGACGCCCGACGCGGCGAAGGCCGCCGAGGAAGCCGTGGCACGGCAGCAGGCCCTGGCCGTCGCCCTGTGGAAGGAAATCGACTCGTTGAGGCAAGGCGGGGAGTCCAACGCCGTTCTCACGCGTTTGGAGGCGGCCTTTGCCGACGATGAACGGGCGTCGATTCGCCCGATGGTGTTTGCCCTTCTGCTGAACGAAGTGGCGAACGCGGGAGACATCGAACGCGCCAAGGCCATGTACCTGGAGGCGCTCGCGCGCGATGTCGAACAGGCGCGGGGCGCGTATGGCATCGTGGATGGAGCGCTGTCGGGCGATTCTGACGCATGGCTGGCTTGGTGCGACGCCATGCTCAACGCGGGACTGCCCGAAGACCTTGCGGCCCGGACATGGATGCAACTGGTGCAACTGCTCAAGGACCGGAAGTCGTTGTCGGAGTTCGCTCAGCGCGTTCCGCTGGCGATGGGCATGACCGACCGCGCCGTCGCCGAGAGGGTGTTCTGGATGGCGCTCGATCAGGCCGTGCAGGATGCCGACG
>JAQBFL010000283.1:0-2655 GCA_032123415.1 bacterium
GGGACGCCGTCGACAGGGTCGTGTTCGGCGTGGATCCGGACGCGCCGTACGATGAGAGGGCTAAGACGAAGGACTTCGAGGAGGCGGCGGAGTGGGTGGTCGCCAACCACCGCATGCTGGCCGGGACGCAGGAGGGGGTCGAGAGGGTCGAGCGGGAGCGCCAGAAGGCCGCGAGCGGCGGGCTGGAGCAGATATTCCGCGGGGAAGGCGGGACGTCGACGAAAGGCGGCGCGTACTGGTCCCCCAGCGAAGAGTGGGCGGCGCAGTTCACGCAGACCGGCAGGCCGTCCGAACTGAGGCGGGCGCGGATCAGGACGTCGGACATCTACGACGCCGGGGAAAGGCCGTACGCCGGCGACCCGGACGCCATCGACGAGGTCGTGGACGCGGCGAGGGCGCGCGGGTTCAAGGCGATTCGGCTGGACGAGGGGGCGAACGAGCCGCCCTCCGTGTTCGTGTTCGACCAGACCGCCATCCGGCCCCCCGAGAGGCGCCGGGCGAGCCGCTGGCACGTCGCCTCCGCGGCCCTCGGATGAGGCGGTTGACTCCCGGCTGTGGGCGCGATATAATGGGTCGTGGGATTCGGCCCGCACGGGAAACACGGCATGCACATGATACATTTGCAAGGAGGGCTGGCCATAGTTGTCATCTCTAGGCGTTAGTTAAACGCTTAGGAGGTTGAGACAATGGCTAGAAAAAACCGTAGGGATCCCCGGGCGACACCCGGGCGGCAGGCTCACAAGGCACCACCGGTTCGTGAAGCGCAGGCGAGGCGGGCGCCACCAGCCCGCGAGGCGACACAGCCGACACAGCCGACACCGGCCCAACGGGCGCGGGTTCGGCGCGAACGGACGGCCCGCCGGACCCGAGCGAGACTGAAGCGACTGGCCCGCAGGATTCGCAGCCGGGAGAAGATCCTCGACATGCGCCGCATGGACGGGGGTCGCCTCTCGGCCATCTTTGACAAGCTGCACCCCGAATACGATTGGCACAACTTTCCCGCGGACACCGGGTCGTGGCGCTCGCTGTGGGACGAGGCCCACCGCGCCGAGGACGAGTGGACGGTGAAGGCGACGGGCGGCCGCTACCGCCATATCCGCTTCTGCTCCGGCTCGCCCCCCGCCTGGTTCCGTCGCGACCGGAACCGTCTCTTCCGCGCCAGGGACCGCGAGGCGATGATAAGGCAGCTCAAGGACGGCGACGACGTGGTGCTCCCCCGCCGCCGCAGGGACATCCGCTGGCTGTGGTGGTAGGCTATAAAGTCTTTGTCCCCGGCGAGGAGCGGAGGGCAAGGACCATGGCGATACAGTACGGCGATCTGGGGGTTTGCGAGCGGTGCCGCAGGGTGGTGCCCGCGTCCGGACTCAGCGATCAGGGCCTGTGCGGCGCCTGCGCGGTGCCGGGCAGGGTCGAGCCGGAGATGGCGATGGCCGCGTCGCTGGACATGGAGGCGATCGTCAGGGACGTCGTGGAGGCCGGGCTAGGCGGTTGGGTGCGGGGCCTCACGCTCACCCCGGAGCAAAAAGAGGAACAGGCCAGAATCTCGCAGATTCGCGAGAAGATTCGTCTTCAGTCGGCGTCGGGAATGGACGAGCGGGCCGTCCGGTCCATTCGTGCGATGACGCTCAAGATGGAGGTCCGGCTCAAGCGGCTTGAGGGTGCCAACAGGAAGGACGACAAACGGCAAGTCGCGCGGGAGAAGGAGGCCATCCGCGGCTACATTCTCCAGCTTGCCGAGCAGATTTCCGGGTCAGCGGGCGATTCGCAGCCGGGGGCCGTCGGGACATACCTGCGGCAGCTCGGCGACGCTCAGCGGCTCCTCGCCGCATGACCTGTCATAGGCCGCTTGCAGCACGCCGCAGGCCCCGAGCAGCTCGCCGACGCTGCGGCTGATCGATTCGCGGGCGTCGCGGTACACGGGGTCGAACCGCATCCCCAAACTGCCTTTGAATGTGGCCCAGACGTTGATCGACACCAGCGACAGGCAAACAAACGCCACCGCGAGCAACGCGCACTCCGCCGTCCCCGGCCAGCCATTTGTCAGGATTGTCAGGATCGCGGTGCACATGGGGATCGCCGCGAAGGCGAACGCCCCGAAGGCCGCAACGATCCCCGGCCATCGCTGGAACCCGAGTTCCGTAGTCAGGATTGACATGATTCGCTCCTAATCAAATCGTTTCACCTTGTCCAGCGGCTGTCTTTTGAGGGTGTCGCCGGAGCCCCAGCAGACGAGCACGGCCACGGCGATGGCCACGACCCACGCGATTCCCGCCCAGTGGTACCACTGCATTACCGCGCCCTCCCGTCATACCACGCTCTTTCGGTCACGGGGTCCGTGTGCGGGCCGGGGACGCGGTTGTCGAACGCAAAGCCGCCAAGGGTTCGGCGGACTTCCCACACCATCCACCCGATAAGGAACGGGATGCCGATGATGGGCACCGCCGCGATGACCGCCCACATTGCCAGACTGACCGGAAGGGCCACCAGCCCACCTGCGATAGCGTTTCCCTGTCTCATGCTTTTGCTCCTATGCGAATGATAGCATTCCGGTGTTCCCGGAGTCAAACTCCGGGTCAACGCCCCATAATCACGCGGCCACATACCCTCTCGACTCGGTCGCGGGCAGGTCCGGCCTGACCGCGGTCGGCGGGAACC
>JAQBFL010000284.1:0-9562 GCA_032123415.1 bacterium
CACCACCGAACCGATGGACTGCCCGCGGGCAGTTACCTGGGCGTGTTCGGGCTTTACGCCTTGCAGCCGGCGATTTTCGAGGTGCTGGAGCGGCAGATGGCCGACGACCGCGGGGAGGGAGGGGAGATTCAGCTCACCTGCGCGATGGATGCCCTGCGCGCACGCGACGGCGACTTCTTCGCCTGCCGCATCCGGGGCGAGCGCTATGACATCGGCGTACCGAACGAATACGTCCGCACCATAGCCGCCTTCAGCCGCGCGGCGCCCCGCTGACCGTTCGACGTTCGACGCGCCGGCTTCGCCAAGGATTCGGGCGCCCGGCGGCAGGCGCACTTCCCGACACACTTCCCGCTTGTCACCGCATGGGCTCTATGGCAACCTCACTCTCACGGATTCGAACGACCATCGCCCTGGAGCGTCCCGTCTCGCGGTTCGGGTGAATCGCCGGCCGGCGTCAGCGGCTGGTCGCTTCCGAGCAGGGAGAATGCCCATGACGACACGTTGCGCCACCGCCGTCGGACTGTTCCTCGCAGCTCTCGCCGCGTCAGCCGCCCCCCCGCCGCCGCTCGATTCGTTCCTGCGGGAGGGACGGCTGCGCGACGGCCTGGAGGCCTACGCCACGCCGGCGGACAACACCGAGCGTTTCTCACTGGCGGTGCTGCAATCCCTCGACGGTCTCCAGCGGTTCGGCTCCGGCTTGGGCAAGCTAGGCGTCACCCGCGCGGTGGCTCGCAGCGGCGCGCCCTTCCTGCGCATGGGGGTTCGCGATGAGGATGACGCGAAGCCCCCGGAGGTCGCGACCCCGGAGAAGGTGGCCTCGCTGTTCCGCGATCTGAAGACGGCACTGCGACTGGCGAACGAGACGCTCGCCGGCGTGGACGACAAGGACTTCGGGGTGGAAGTGGATTTCTCGAAAGCGCGCCTGGACCTTGACGGCGACGGCATCGTGGCCGGGGACGAGATGCTTCTCATGCAGCTTGGACGGATGATGCAGGGAGGAGAAGGCGCGGGGCTTGTCATTCGCTTCGACAACGCGGATGCAGTCTGGCTGAAGGGCTATACCCATTTCGTTCTGGGCGTGCTCGATGTCTTCACGTCGTATGACTGGATGCCGGTCTGGAATCAGTGCGCCCACGTCATCTTCGACCGTCCAGCCCCCACGCCGGCCATCGTTCCCCACCTGCGTCGCGCCGGAGACGCGGACGACGATGAGAATGAAGCCATTCAGATATCGAGCATGGCGGACTTGGTCGCGGCGCTCCACGAAATGCGGCTGGAGCCCGTTCGGAAGGACGGTCTGTCGACTGCGCGCGACTCCTTTCGCGCGATGGTTGCTTGCAGCCGCATCTGCTGGGAGCGGGTGCAGGCGGAGACGGACAACGACCGCGAGTGGCTGCCTTCGCCCACGCAAACGGGACCTGGCGGCGCGAAGATCACGGCGGAACAGATTGCGGGGTGGCAGAAGGTGCTCGACGAGTTGGATGCCGTGCTGACCGGCCGGAAACTCCTGCCGCACTGGCGGATCAAGAAGGGATCGGGGGTCAACCTGGACAAACTCGTGAACGCGCCGCCGCGTCTGGACCCCGTGCTCTGGGTCCAGGGCGCCGCGCTCGTGCCATTCATCGAGGCCGGAACGGTCAGCGACGCGGCGACGTGGGAAACGCTCATCGCACCCTTCGGGCCGGGCTTCGCTCTGTTCGCCCTGTGGAGCAACTAACACCGGAGCACTCGCCGTGTTCCACAACGTCTACATCCTGTTCGCGCGGATCGTCACCCGTCCAGCAACAGTCCGTCCTTCAGGAGCAAGACTCTGTCGCAGCGCGAGGCGATCTCTTCGTTGTGCGTGACCATGACCAACGCGTGGCCGCGTTGCCGTGTCAGTTCGAAGAGAATCTCGAGGATCTGGCCGCCGGTCGTCATGTCCAGGTTGCCGGTCGGTTCGTCGGCCAGGACGATCTCGGGGTCGTTCATGAGCGCGCGCGCCAGCGCCACGCGCTGCTGTTCGCCGCCCGAGAGTTCGAACGGCATGTGGTCGGCGCGATCCTTCAGTCCCACGGCGCCCAGCAAGTCAAGCGCGCGCCGGCGACTGGCGGGGACCGCCAGCAGAAACCCGCGCCGCGCCATCGCCGGCAGCATGACGTTCTCCAGAACGTCCATCTCCGGCAGCAGGTGGTAGGACTGGAACACGAAGCCCAGCCGCGACGAGCGGAAACGCGTCCGCATGCGCGCAGGCAGGGCATACAGATCCTGCCCGTCGATCAGCACGCGGCCCTTCTCGGGCCGGTCCAGCGTCCCGAGAACGTGAAGCAGCGTGCTCTTGCCCGCGCCGCTCTTCCCGACCACGGCCACGGTCTGGCCGTCGCTCACCGTCAAATCGGCCCCGCACAGGACATGGACGACGGTCGTCGGCATCCGGTACGACTTAAAAAGTTTTTCTCCCTGGATCAGGATACTCACGATTCCGCCTCATTCATGCCGCAGCGCCTCGATCGGGTCCAGCCGTGCCGCCCAGTAGGCGGGCAAGAGGCTGGCCAGTGTACAGAAAAGCATCACAAAGCCCGCGATTCTGAAGATCTCGCCGGGCGACGTGCTCCACGGGATCTCGCTGAGCCCATAGATGCCCTTCGGAAAGACTTCCACGTTGAACGCCGTGAGAAATTGCACGATGCGCTTCAGGTTGTTCAGAATCAGGAGACCTGCCGCGACCCCGGACAGAATGCCTGCCAGACACTGGATCCAGCCGTGCCAGACGAATGCGCCCATGATCTGCCCGCCCGAGAAGCCCAGCGCCTTGAGCAGGCCGATCTCGTTCGTCTTCTGCACGGTGATGACGATCAGCGTGTTGGTTACGCAGAAGATCGCCACGACGGTGATGAAGACCAGCAGTACAAACATCATCGTCTTCTCGTGGCTCAGGGCGTCGAACAACATGCTGTCGATTTCCGACCAGGTGTGCACGGCGTACTCTGGACCCAGCGCCCCCCTCAGCCTCGTCGCGGCGTCCTCGAACTGGAACGGGTCGCGGATCATCACGTACAGCGCGAAGGCGCCGCTGTCGATTCCCACCAACTCCCTCCCCACCTCCAAGGAGGTCAGCATGAACCCGGAGTCGAAGTCGCGCATGCCCATGTCGAACACCCCGGCCACGGTCAGCTCTTCGGGAAGATACAGCTCGTCGGGGCGGGCGACGTTGCGCGGCGAGTAGGCCAGCAGCGAAGAGCCGACCGCGAGGTTGAGGTGCCGCGCCATATCGATTCCGACCACCACGTTCCGATCGCTGACGTCGAACCGACCCCGGACGATCTTGTCCGGGATGCGGCTGACGCTGCGCGCGCGCTCCGGGTCGATACCCACGACGATCGGCGCCGCCGTACGGCCCTCGTGCTGCACCAGGACGCGCGTTTCCACGCTGGGCGACACACCCACCACCTCGGCGTCGCGTTCCACGATCTCGCACAGCGCGTCGGGATCGGCAATCTCGCCGGTCCGGCCCACCACCATCAGATGCGGCTTGAAGCTGAGGATCTTCTCCCGCCACATCTCGTCGAATCCGGTCATGACGGACAGCACGATGACGAGGATGGCCACGCCCAGCAGCACGCCGACCACGGAGATGACCGTCACCACGGACACGAAGGTGCGCTTCGGTCGCAGGTACTTCAGGGCCAGGAATAGTGAGAAGGGCATCATGCCGCGTGTGGTCTCCCGATTCAGTTCTTCGGCTTGAGCTGCGGAAACAGGATCACATCGCGAATGGTCTCCGCGCCCGAAAGAATCATCATCAACCGGTCAATGCCGACGCCCATGCCGCCCGCGGGCGGCATCCCGTGTTCGAGAGCCGTCAGGAACTCCTCGTCGATCTTCTCGGCGTCCGCCCCGGCCTGATGCGCCAGTCGTTCGCGCTGGGCCAGGGGGTCGTTGAGCTCCGAGTAGGCGGGCGCGATTTCCTGACCGGCGATCACCAGTTCGAACACGTCGACCACCGTCGGGTCGTCTTCACAGGTCTTTGCCAGAGGAACCAGCGCGGCGGGCAACCGCGTCACGAAGGTCGGCTGGATGAGGCTCTTCTCGACGAGTTTCTCGTAGACCTCGTGCGTCATCTCCGGGTGGCTCCAGGCCGGGTCGACCGCCAGGCCGGCCGCCTCGGCGCGCGCGCGCGCCGCCGGCCGGTCGAGCGCGTGCCAGTCCGCGCCCATGCGCTCCTCGACCAGCTCGCGGTACGTCGCCGTGCGCCACGGCGGCGCGAGGTCGATCGGCTGCGCCTCGCTGCCGACCTTCAGGCCCCCGCGCACGGCGAGCGCCACGTGCGTGATCAACCCCTCGATCAGCCGCCGCATGCCGTTCACATCGCTGTAGGCCTCGTAGATCTCCAGCATCGTGAACTCGGGGTTGTGCGTGCGATCGAGCCCCTCGTTGCGGAAATTGCGGTTCAGCTCGAAGACCTTGTCGAACCCGCCGACCAGCAACCGTTTCAAGTACAGCTCGGGCGCAATGCGCAGGAACATCTCCACGCCCAACGCCGTGAAGTGCGTGCGGAACGGCCGCGCCGCCGCCCCGCCGGCCTGGGCCTGCATCATCGGCGTCTCCACCTCGACGAAGCCGCGCGCCGCAAGGAAAGAGCGTATTTCGTGAATCGCCCGAATGCGCAGGTTGAACCGCTCGCGGGACGAGGGGTTCGCCACCAGGTCCAGATAGCGCTGACGGTAGCAGGCGTCCACGTCGTGCAAACCGTGCCACTTCTCCGGCAGCGGCAACAACGCCTTCGAGAGCATTTCCCACGCCGCAAGCTTCACGCTCTGCTCGCCGGTGCGCGTGAGGAAGAGATCGCCCTCCACGCCGATGAAATCCCCCGCGTCCAGCAGCTTGAACGCGGCGAAGGCATCCTCGCCGATCGCGTCCTTCTTCACATACACCTGGATGCGGCCGGAGCCGTCGTCGATGTCCGCGAAGATGCTCTTGCCCATATCGCGCCAGCGCATCAACCGTCCGGCGACGCGCACGCGCCGGTTCTCCTCGAAAGCGGCGCGCAGGTCCGCGATGCGACCCGTGCGCTCGTAAGCCCGCCCGAAGGGACGGTGTCCAAGTTCGCGCAGCCGCGCCATGTTGTGCAGGCGCTGCACGCGGTATTCGTTCGTTTCCGGTTCGGCCATGGCGTCCCCTTCGGGTGTGAATCAGCGGCGCACGCGCGCGTTGCCTTCCCAAATGCTCCAGACCTGCTCCTCGTCGGCGGGCTGGGCGTAGTCCGTATTCATCGTCACCGTCAGCGCGCCGCAGGCCCATCCGAACTGCACCCACTTCTCGGGCGCCCACTCCTTGAGGATGCCGTAGAGCAGTCCGCCCACGAAGCCGTCGCCGCCGCCGATGCGATCGAGCACGCTGATCTCGCGCGGTTCGACAACGTGCCACTTGTTGCCGGCTTGCAGAATCGCGCCCCAGCTGTGGCGGTTGGCGTCCAGCACCTCGCGCAGCGTCGTGGCGAAGGCCGAGGCATTCGGATAGGCCTTCTTGACGCGCTTGATCATGCCCTTGAAGGACTCGATCATGCCCGCCACGTCCTTGCCGCCGGCCGCCGGCCCCTCGATGCCGAGGCAGAGCTGGAAGTCCTCCTCATTGCCCACCAGCAGGTCCGCTTCACCCGCGATCTCCGCGAAGACTTTGGCGAGTTCCTTCTCGCGCCCCTTCCAGAACGTGGCCCGGTAGTTCAGATCGAACGTGACGCGGGCCCCGTGCTTCTTCGCCATGCGCGCGAGGTCCAGACAGAAGGCGCTCGTTTCGGGCGAGAGAGCCGCGATCAGGCCCGAGAGATGGACGATCCGCACGCCTTCCCGACCGAAGATGCGTTCGAGATCGAAATCCTTCGCACTCAACGTCCGCCCCACTTCGCCGGCCCGGTCGTTGTGCACGCGCGGCCCCCGCGGCCCATAGCCATCGTCGGCGAGGTTGAACTGGTGACGGAACCCCCACGGCCCGCCCTGCTCCACATCCAAGCCCTCGCAGGACATGTGGCGACCGGCGAGGTCGTCCTTGATCATGCGCGAGATGGGGCTGCCCTTCACGAACTTCGTCAGCACCTTCACGGGCATGCCGAGATAGGACGCGACACTGGCGACGTTGGTCTCCGCGCTGGTGACCTGGAGACTCATCAGCCCGCGGCAGTGCATGGGTTGACGATTCAACGGCGTCAGCCGCACGCCCATGCTGGTGGGAACCAGCAAGGCCGTCGTGTAACCGCTTCTCAGTCGAATGCTTATCGCACGCATCTCCTACGGTATGACGGTACGCCAGTCGGCCGTTCGTTCTTGCGTGGCAGCACGGTAAAACGCCCATGCCACCGTGTCAATCTTTTCCGAAGCTCACCACTCGAAACGCAGGAAGACAGCCCCGCGCCCCCAGGCTTCCTCGTCGCCCAGTTCGCGCGCCAACCATGGCCTCTTGCCGAACAGTCCCAACTCGACGCGCCGGAGGGTGAACGAGCCCGTCTCTTCGCTCCAATCGAGCGTCGACCGTGCGACGGCCGGGGCCGGATCATGCCTGGCCGCAGCCCCGTCAGTACCGACATGCCCTTCCTTCGCCTCTTGCGAGAGCCTTCCGGCCCGACGCGGCCCGGTCAGAAAATGTCCACATCCCGAATCGTGACATGGGCGTTGCGGGCCAACCCTTCGATCCACGCGCGGTACAGCCGTTCGGCCTGTTCCTCGCGCAGCAGGCGCTCGATCTGCGCAGTGACGTCCTCCAGCGGAATCTCCCGCCGCGCCTTTCGCTCCTCGACCTTCACGATGTAGATGTCGTCTTCGGTCTCTACCGCGCCGCTGACGGTCCCCGCCGCCGTCGCCGCGATCGCCTCGGCCAGTTCGCGCCGCAACGAGGCCGGCTCCACCCAACCCCAGTCCCCGCCCTCGCGCCGGTCGGTCGCGTCGTCGGACACCTCGCGGGCGACCGCCGCGAAGTCCTCGCCGGCTTCGATCCGGTCCAGCACGGTCCGTGCTTTCGCGCGCCGCGCTTCGGCGTCGGCCCCCTCCGGGCCGATGGCGATCAGACGCAGGCGCACCGACTCCGGTTCGGCAAACCGATCTTTGTGCGCCTCGTAATACTCGCCGATGCGCCGCGGCGCCACCTGCACGTTGCCGCCAATCTTTCTGGCGCGCATCGCGGAGACGATCAGCCTCTCCCGCGTCATCTCGCGCCAGTCCTCTTCGGTCATGAAGTCGGCCTGCAGGGCGCGGCGCATCTCGATCGCATCCCCGCCGAAAGACTCCTGAACAACCTGGTGCGTCTCGCGTTCGACCGCCCAGTCCGGAATCTGCCCCGCCTCCTCCTTGAAGGCGCTCACGATCAGCTTGCGCTCGATCGATTGCGCGCGGGCGGCCTCGAAGGCCTCGCGCAGCTTGCCGCGCAGCTCGTCCCCGCGGTATCGCTGCATCAGATCGCGCTGGGTCGAAGCCATGGCGGCCAACACGTCCCCGAGCGTGATGAGGTGCTCGTTGACGCTCGCCGCAACGGCATCGAACGTTACGGGGGCGCCGTCGGACGGCGCTTCCGCCGCCGGACACGCCGCCGCCAGAACAACCGCCACCGCGCCCAGACCTGCCATCCGATTCAAGGTTCGCACCGCGTCCGCCTTTCTGAAGAGTAACTGAACACACTATACGTTCTTGAATCCCGTTGACAATGCCTTTCCGCGTGCGCTACGATAGACTACACCATGAAGACTACCGAAGCATCGCTTCCTGCCGGTGCGTCGCGCCTCGCCGGCGCCGCCTTATTGCTGCTTGCGGCGGCCCTGCCCTCCGCGGTGCTCCTGCTCGCCCCAGGCTGCGAAGTCGAGTCGGCCTCCGACCCGCTGATCTCCGTCTCCCCGCAGTCCGTGTCGCTGTACGAAGGGCAATCCCGCGAGTTCGTCGCCTCGGGCGGCGGCAACTACCGCTGGACGCTCGACAAGGAGGGGCACGGCATCCTCTCGGCCCGCGCCGGCGAGCGCGTCGTCTACACGAGCACCTACGACGGGGGCTCCACCAACGAGGGGCCGGTTGCCGTTATTCTGACCGTCTCCGGGACCGTGGGAGGCACCACGGGGACCGCCTCGAATACCGCCACGTGGAGCGCCGAGGCCTTCATCACCCACTTGGTAGACGAAGACGAATAGGGCATCGCGCTTGCGCGCCGGGTCGCCATGGACGAGAGCCTGCCGATTACCAGCCTTCAGAACCCGCGCGTCAAGCGCGCCGTCAAGCTGCGGCGGCACACGCACCGCGACGAGTTGGGGCTGATGCTCGTCGAGGGCTATCGCGAGATCGGCCGCGCGCTCGACAACGGCCGCCGCCTCAGCGAGCTGTTCTACTGCCCGGAGCTGTTCCAGAACGTTCACAACGAGGAACTGCTGGCCCGAGCCAAGGCGGATGGCGCGGCCCTGCTGAACTGCGTGGCGGCCGTCTTCGCCAAGCTCTCCTACCGCGACCGCCCAGACGGACTGCTGGCCGTCGCCCCGCGCGTGAAGACCCCGCTCGACGCCCTGAACCCGCCCGCCAACGCCCTGATCGTCGTGGTCGAATCCATCGAAAAACCGGGGAATCTCGGGACGATCCTGCGCACGTCGGACGCGGCGGGGGTCGATGCGGTCATTGTCTGCGACCGCTGCACGGACGTGGACAACCCCAACGTCGTGCGCGCCAGCATCGGCACACTGTTCTCGCTGCCCGTGGTGGAAACCGACTCCGCATCGGCCCTGGCGTGGTTGCGGGCGCGAGGCATCCGCATCCTCGCCGCCACGCCGCACGCCGAGGCGCTGTACAGCGACTGCGACATGCGCCCCGCCACCGCCGTGGTCGTCGGCGCCGAGCAATACGGCCTGAGCTCCGCGTGGATGGAACGCGCGGACGCCCGCGTGCGCATTCCCATGCGCGGCCAGGCGGACTCCCTGAACGTCGCGCAGGCCGCCACGATTCTACTGTTCGAGGCGCTCAGGCAGCGCGCGAACGCCTGACGTTCACTCCGCCTTCGGCGGCTTCTTCGGAATGGCGACGCGCAGGGGATAGCGCAGCTTCATATCCGATTCGAGAAGCACCTCGACCCAGTGAACGCCTTCCTCCTCGAAGCGCACATTCATGAATATCTCGACGCTCGTGGCGGTGGCTTCGTCCCCCGGCAGGTTGATCGGAACCGACTTGCCCTCGACCAGCGCCGCGCCGCCGGGACGCAGAATGCGGCTCTGCTGCGTGAAGACGCCGGTACCGCTGCACCAGCGGTTCACGATGCAAATGCGTTGGAACGTCGCGGGCAGCGACGGCACCCCGATGACATCGAAGATCCCGATCAGAATGAACTTTCCGTTGCGTTCCTGTCGCACGTCGTCGCACAACAAACTGGCTTGCAGGTCCGGCATCATGGCGTTTCTCCTCGCGCGTGTTTGCGTTCTGTCAAAGCCCTCGACAGATCGCCTCCATCCGGCTCGTAGACTACGCCGTTGCCGAGTGCCATGCAAGCGCCGGAGCACAGCGATTCGCGTTTGGGCCTCCTTAGCCTCGGGCGCGTTCTGTCAAACCTGACAGCACGTTTTTCTGTGTAA
>JAQBFL010000285.1:0-2634 GCA_032123415.1 bacterium
AACCTGCCGATCCTTTCTTTGGCGTATATGTCGCCACGGACTTTCTTGCAAAGCACCCCGAAATCGCGGCCTTCAACTCCAGCGTGCGAAGGCAGCAGGAGTACTGGAAGCAGGTTGCGGAAGAGAGAGGACGTTGCTGACGTGAGGAGGAACGTGCGCATCGCTATTTCGGTCCGCCAAGGCAAGACTGCTTGATCCGGGATCACATGGGGCGAAACGTCAAAGTGCTTTTCAAAGTCTTAGGCGGTCCGTCCGTTGGCATGGGCCACGTGGTACGCTCTCTGGAACTCGCGCGGGCCTTGGGCGATCGGGGCTTCCACGTCGACGCGTTCCTCTGTAATGCGGATGACGCATGCGAGAAACACATTACGGCGACCGGCTTTCGATTCATCCCTTCGGCGTGGGATGGAGCCGCTCCGGACGCGGCGACGCTGGAACGGCTCACGGAGGAGGATCCGGACATCATAGTGCTCGACCACGATGGGGATTTCTCCGAGTTCTCGAAGGCCGTGAAGTGCGCCCTTCCGGTGGTCTTTCTCGTGGCTCTCGATAATTCCGCAATGAAAGACGAGAACCTTGACATGGTTGTGAATCTCCTAAACCATAATCCGGTGGTCAAGTCGCCTATGTCGGCCCGGGTGCGGTACTACGAGGGCGTTGAATATGCCATTCTGCGGCCGGACTTTGTGGAGTTTGCCGCGGCGAGGCGTCGGATACACAGAGACGTCCGCGACGTACTGGTCACATTCGGCGGCGGGGACCCCCGGCGGCACACGCTTCTTGTGCTGCGGGCTCTAGGAGCGTTAGCTGACCCGAAAGTTGTGCTTCACGTCGTGGTGGGCGCGAGTTTCCGCCATGCGGCCGAAGTGGAGGAGGCGGCGGGGAAGGCGCGGGCGCGGGTGGAAATCTTGCGTGACGCGATGGAGATGGCGGACCTGATGTTTCGTTGTGACATTGGCTTCACCGGAGGCGGGACGACAATGATGGAAATGGCCGCCGTCGGCACTCCCAACATCGTGTTGCCGCAGACGCGGAAAGAATCGAGCTTTGCCAGGGTGTTCGAAGCGAATGGCGCGGCGGCTCGTCTTGGGGTGGGGAAACACCTCTCGGCCGATGCCGTTGTTGGCGCGTTTGAGGAATTGAGCCGCGACGTCGAGGGGCGCTGCCGCATGAGTCGCGCAGGACGGCGGATGGTAGACGGCAGAGGACGGGATCGCGTGGCGGATCTGATCCTTGCCGATTTTCAGCGCCAGCGAGGTGATCATGGCTGAAAGTGTTCTGGTTGTCGGCGCAGGGGCCGTGCAACAGCCCGGGATTTGCCGAGCCCGGGAAATGGGGTATCGGGTGGTGGCCACGGACGGGAATCCCGACGCGCCTGGTCTGGCTCTGGCGGATGTGCCGGTTGTGCTGGACGTGAAGGACGTGGACGGCACGATCGACTTGGCCAAGCGGCATCGGGTGGTGGGCGTGTTCTGTGTGGCCATTGAAGTCGCCGTGCGGACGGTCGCGGCGGTCGCCCACGCGCTGGGATTGCCCGGCCTGACGCCGGAAGCCGCGCGAAATGCGATCGACAAACAGCGTATGAGGGAAGCTTGGAGCGCTGGCGGTCTTCCCTCGCCAGTCTCCGTGCCGTGCGTTTCTCTGGAGGAAGCGGCCCTGGCGGCAAGGCGTCTCGGCTTGCCGGTGGTCGTCAAGCCGGCGGACAGCGCGGGCAGCAGGGGCGTGAGCAAAGTCGAGGCACGTTCGGATCTGCCGATTGCCTACGAAGCGGCGCGTCGCTGCACCGCCAGCGGGACGGTGTTGGTGGAGGAGTTCATGGAAGGTGTCGAGATGAGCGTTGAGGGGTTCGCCTTCAGGGGCGGTTTCCACGCGCTGGCGTTTTCCGACAAGGTTCGGACGCCGCCTCCCTATCTTCTGGATACCACAGTGCTTTTCCCATCCACGCAGCCTCCGGCCATTCAACACCGGGCCGCGGAGATCGTGGCGGCGGGCGTGAAGGCCTTGGGCATCGACATGGCCCCCGTGCACGCGGAAGTCATGGTCACGCCGGAAGGGCCCCAACTCGTGGAACTGGCCGCCCGGGGCCCGGGATTCAAGGTATTTACGGAGATAATCCCGTGGGTGTGCGGCGTGGACACAGTCAGGGAGTTGATCCGGATGTCGGTCGGCGAAACGCCGGACCTCATAGTGGGGCGCTCGCGAGGGGCAGTGCTCCGGTTCCCGGAGGCGCACACGGGCACCGTGGAAGCCGTGACTGGCGTGGAAGAAGCCATGAAGGTGCCGGGCGTCAGGGACGCAGAGGTTTACGCGAAACCCGGCGACTGGGTCCGACCGCTGACTTCCGGATCGGACCGTATCGGACACATCATCGCTCTGGCGGACAGCCGCGAAGCCGCTGAAGCGGCTGTGACGGAGGCGGAAAGGCGCATTCGGGTCCGAGTGCGGCCCGCACGCAACGGTCTGTTCGCCGCCGGTGGAGCCACGGAACGGGAACGCTCCCATGAATGAGGCGGACAAAGCCGAGATCATCACCCGCTACAAACTCCGGCTGCAGGAATTCGGGGCGGATATTCGCTCCCTGGCATCGGGCACACCGGAGCACCGCATCATCCGTTTCGGGGTCCTCGCCGGAAT
>JAQBFL010000286.1:0-3597 GCA_032123415.1 bacterium
GCCGGCGAAGAAGTCGTGGACGGACAACGTGACGCTCAAGGCCGACGCGCGGTTCCGCTACCAGTCGACGGACGAAGAAGGCAAGGACACGCGCGAACGCTGGCGCTTCCGCGGGCGCGTGAGCCTGGACGGCAAGGTCAACGATCAGGTCAAGGCGGGACTTCGCCTGGTGACCAACACGGGTGACCCGCTCTCGGACAATCAGACGATGACCAACGCCTTCGACGACAAGGATGCGCGGTTCGACCGTGTGTTCTTCACGTGGACCCCCGTGAGCGACCTCGGTCTGACCTTCGGCAAGATGGCGCAGCCCTGGATCGCCGTGTCGGACCTGGTGTTCAGCGCCGACGTGAACCCCGAGGGTGTGTCGGCTTCCTACGCGGCCGGGATGGATGCCGCGGAATTGCTGCTGCACGGCGGCGGTTTCGTGGTGGAGGAACGTTCCGCGGAAGACGAGACCAAGTTGTATACCGGACAGGCGGCTTTGAAGTTCAAGACCGGAGACAAGACGCACATCCTCGTGGGCGGATCAATCTACTCGTACGAGGGCGTTGAGGGGAAGGGCCTGCTGTTCGATCCGACCAAGGGCTATGGCAACAGCACGACCGCGGTTGGAGAGGGCGAAGATGAGACGCTTCTGTATGCCGCCGGATACAGTCTGGTCGAGGGCTTTGTCGAAGCGAAGCTGAACGTGGGAGCGCCGCTGCGCATTGGTGCGCAGTATGTGGTCAACACCGACGCGGATGACGATGACACGGGCTATCTGGGCGAGTTTGCGGTAACGCTGCCCCGTGGCTTCGAGGTCGGCTATCAGTACCGCTATCTGGAAAAGGATGCCGTCCTGGGCGTATTCGCTGAGAGCACGGACCTGGGCAACGGCACGGATGTCGAAGGGCACATCCCATACGTCAAGTACGCGGTGAATAAGAACTTCGACGTCAAGGTCCAGTACTCCATGGGTGAAAAGGGGCTGGACAACGGCAAGGACATCGACACCTTCAAGATCGACCTGGTCGTGAAGTTCTAAGCCGGCCCGGTGGAAGGGAGGGCGGAAAATGTTCACATTGCGAAAGGAATGCGAAGGCGGCGATCCGCTGACGGAGCAGATTAGATCGCTGCTCCGGAGCAGGCATGCGATGCATCTCGGCGAGTTGTGCGTCCGCCTAGGCGTCGACGAACAGACGCTGCGGGATCGACTGGAGCGGATGATGTCGGAGGGCGAGGTTGAGCGTCTGACGCCGGTCGATCTCCCGGGGCAGCCGAGAGCCGATTGGGACTTCTTCCGCCTTTTTGGGCCGGGACCGATCGGCGAAAGCCGTAACCAACGGCGGGCGCGGCGGGGCGGTGGGCTCACGGACTATGCGCGAGTGGCGGGCGAATCCATGGCATGTCTGGCGGACTAACACAATTCTAACATGGCGCTCACGATGGCCTGACGGCCGTCGTGTGAAGTGATGACGATAACGAGTAGTGACGAGAGAAGCAGCTCTGTCGGACATGCCGGCGGGCGAAAGAAAGGTGGGAAGCGAATGAGTACATGCACGAGAATGGGCAAGGAATGGGCGGTGGTGGCGGTGGCGGCGGCAACGCTGGCGGCAACTATGGCGAGCGCGCAGGTCAAGGTGGACGAGGCGCTGCCGATGTATAAGCCGGTCCAGGGCATCTCCGGCAGCATCAAGAGCGTGGGATCGGACACGTTGAACAACCTGATGACCCTCTGGGCGGAGGGGTTCAAGAACATGTACCCCAACGTCACCGTCGAGATCGAGGGCAAGGGTTCCTCCACGGCGCCGCCCGCGATGATCGGCGGCACGGCCAGTTTCGGCCCCATGAGCCGCGAGATGAAGCAGCAGGAGATCGACGAATTCGAGGCCAAGTACGGCTATAAGCCCACGGCCCTGCCGACCAGCATCGACATGCTGGCCGTGTACGTGCACAAGGATAACCCGGTCGAGGGTTTGACCATGGCACAGACGGACGCCATCTTCTCGAAGACCCGCAAGCTGGGGCATCCCAAGGACCTCGAGAACTGGGGGCAACTCGGTCTGGACGGAGAATGGAAGAACCTGGCCATCAGCCTGTACGGGCGCAATGCGGCCTCGGGCACCTACGGGTACTTCAAGGAGCATACGCTCGGCAAGGGAGACTACAAGGATTCCGTGAAGGAGCAGCCGGGCAGCTCGGCGGTCGTGCAGGGCGTGGCTACGGACAAGGGCGGCATCGGCTACAGCGGCATCGGCTACAAGACCGCCGACGTGCGCGCCGTACCGCTGGCGTCCGCGGACGGAAAGATGGTCGAGGCCACTCCCGCGAATGCCTATACCGGCGAATACCCGCTGGCAAGGTTTCTCTACGTGTACGTGAACGCCAAGCCGGACGGCGAGCTTGACCCGCTGCGCCGCGAGTTCATTCGCTATGTGTTCAGCAAGCAGGGGCAGCAGGACGTCGTGAAGGACGGCTACTTCCCCGTGACGGCGGACATCGCCCGCGAAACGCTGAAGAAGGTCGGCATCGCGACCGACTTCTGAGAAGCGAGCGGAACGAACCGCGAAGACGGTCGGTTTGGCGGCGGGATGCGCAAAGCGTCCCGCCGCTTATTTACAGGAGCGCGATGATGTCCGGGACCAGGGCCTTCAGCGGAAGGACGAGAAAGAAGAAGACCACATGGTCGGTGCGCGCCGGCGATGTGGTCTCGCGGTTCATGATCACCGTCGGCGGGATCGGCACGCTTGTGGCTGTTTCCACGGTTTTTCTGTACCTTCTTTGGGTCGCGATTCCTCTGTTGAAGCCCTCGCAGATCTCCGCGTCATCAACCTTTTCCGTCCCGAAGGGCGTGGCGCCGACGCACCTGACGGTTGATGAATATCAGCTTATCGGCTGGGTGTACCGCCCCGGAGGCCCTATCGAGGCATTCTCGATGGAACGCGGCCAGGCACTCGGGGCGCATGAGCTTGTGCCGGGCCGCCAGGTCACGGCCGCCGCCTTTTCCATGGCCGGGACTGAGGCCGTTCTCGGACTGGACGACGGGACGATTGCCGTGGCCGAGCTCGGGTTTCGCACGGACTTTGCCGTCGATGAGCAGGCGCCCGCGGCGATCCGGGACCTGAAGGCGGGCGAGACCGCCGAGGCGGACGGTCGAGTCTGGTTGCGCCTGCCGACCGGTCAACTGCGTTCGCAAGGCATGGCCTTTACCGTCAATGAAGCCATCGCCGAGGAATCCGTCAGCCCGGTGCGTCTGGTGGATCGCACGACGTCCACCACCGGCGAGTTCATCGCCAGCTACCACGAGGACGGGGAAGCCTCTGTCTCCCGTCTCACGCGTCGCAAGAACATTCTCACCGGCAAAACCACGCTGGTCCGGACTTCGTCCCGGATACCCGTGCAGCACCGGCCCAACAGTCCCGGGCCGCTTTATTTGGCCCTGTCGGAATTGGGCGACACCCTGACGCTGGTCTACGAGAATGGCTCGTTGCAGCGTTACGATCTCCGCGATTTCGCCAAGCCGACCTTCATGGACCATACCCGACTGCTTGACGACCAGACCCTGACGGTCACGGCCTGCCGCTATCTGCTCGGGCGCTCCACGCTGCTCGTCGG
>JAQBFL010000287.1:0-3427 GCA_032123415.1 bacterium
ACTATGGGTGGTAAGCCAACCGCTCATAGTGCTGTTCCTGTGAACGGCGCTATCACGCGATTCCGAATCACCCACCGGTTCCATCCGCTGCGAGGGCGGGAGTTCGAAGCTCTGGAGGAGCGCGAGGTCTACAGGCGGCAGGTGTTCGTCTTCCATGACCCGGAGGGACGTAAAGTGCAAGTCCCAACGGCCTGGACGGATGCGGCCCGGCCCGATCCGCTTGTTGTGATCGGTGACGGGCGCTCGCCTTTCCGGGTGGAAGACTTGCTTCAGATAGGGGAGTTGATCCGGGAGGGTTGCCGATGAATACCCGCCGTCACAGCGCCAGCACGCGACCAGGAATGCGTAAAGCAAATTATGTCGCAAGTGTAAAGGTAATGTTGTCGCAGCGCCACGCCAAAGGCGGGTTCAGATCCTTCTATATAGGCTTCTGGCAATACAGAAATCGCGATAAAGGGGTTGACAGGTGGCGCGGTAGGGATATAATACACTTTACATTCTGGTGGTGTCGGATTTATCCGGGAGGTCACGATGAGTCGAGACGGTTCACAGAGGAAACGAGAGACGTTGCGGGAACAGGGCGCGCTGCACGCGCACCCGGACAGGGTCGTGGATCCGCTGTTCGAGGACGGCGGGTTCTTCGACCCCGAGGACGTGGTGCAGGTGAAGTACGAGATGCTGCGCCGCGTGGGACAGGAGGGCATGACGGTGAGCGAGGCGGCGAGCGCCTTCGGGTTCTCGCGGCCGTCCTTGTACAAGGCACGTGCGGACTTCGAGGCGGAGGGGTTGCCGGGGCTGGTCGCAAGGAAACGGGGACCGCAGGCAGCGTACAAACTGACCGAGGAGGTCGTCGCCTTTGTGGGCGAACTACGGAGCGAGGATCCATCGCTGTCGGCGACCGCCCTCGTCGAGCGGGTCTTCGAACGCTTCGGCAAGCGGATTCATCCGCGGAGCCTCGAGCGGGCCTTGGCGGGCGCGAAAAAAAAACGGCCGTCAACGAAGACGAAGGGCGGGCATTAACCCGGCAGGAAAGCATCGTGCGCTACGAAAGGTTGCGCGACGGTCAACTGCGGGGCGGACGGCCAAGCCGGGAACGGGAGTTGTTCATGCAGTGCGGCATGCTGGGCTGGCTGAATGCGTGGGCGCACTACGCCCCTTTGCCCAAGACGGTTGGCCATCGCGTAGAGTCGCGGCCTGATGCGGTGGTTGCGGGGATGCGCGTGCCGCTGAACGCGGCCTTGGCCGAGGTGCTGGCCACCATGACGTGGGCGGTTTTGCTTAAGGAGGGGGGAAGCGCTATGCTGCGAAACGAGAACCGAAAAGTGAGCGCTGGACATCTGAAACGCAATGCGTTCCTGTATGTCCGGCAGTCGTCGCTGCGCCAGGTGCGCGAGAACACCGAGAGCGCGGCCCGGCAGTACGCCCTGCGCCAGAAAGCGACCGAGCTGGGCTGGCACGCGGACCAGATCGTGGTCATCGACGAAGACCAGGCCCTGTCGGCCGCCTCCAGCGCCGAGCGCGAGGGGTTCCAGCGACTGGTCGCGGAAGTGGGCATGGGGCACGCCGGACTGGTGCTGGGCCTGGAAGTGTCGCGCTTGGCGCGGTGCTGCAGCGACTGGCACAGGTTGCTGGAAATCTGTGCGCTGACCGAGACGCTGATCCTGGACGAAGACGGACTGTACGACGCGACCCATTTTAATGACCGGTTGCTGCTGGGACTGAAAGGCGCCATGTCGGAAGCTGAACTGCACATCCTTCGTGCGCGGTTGAGGGGCGGAGCGCTGAACAAGGCCGCTCGCGGAGAGCTCGCTTTCCGCCTGCCCACCGGGTATGTCCGCGATGCTGATGAACGGACGGTTATCGATCCCGATCAGCAGATCCAACAGGCCGTGCGGCTTTTGTTCGATACCTTCCGGCAAGTCGGCTCGGCGCACGGCACGGTTCGCTTGTTCCGTGAGCGTAATCTGAAATTCCCAACGCGGCTTCAGCGTGGCCCGCGCAAGGGAGAAGTCGTCTGGGAGCCGTTGACCTGCGGGCGTACCGCCAGCGTCCTGCGCAACCCCTGCTATGCCGGCGCCTACGCCTACGGGGTCAGCCATGAGAGCAAACGGGCCGATGGGCAGAGGCAGTACAAGCTCCTGCCGCGCGAGGAGTGGCACACGTTCTTGCCGGACGCTCACGAGGGGTACATCTCCTGGGAGCAGTACGAAGCGAACAGGCGGCAGCTGGCCGCCAACACCCGGAAACACCGCTTGTGCCCGCCCGGCGACGGACCGGCTTTGTTGCAGGGCATTGCCGTGTGCGGCCTGTGCGGCGGACGGATGAGCATCCGCTACCAGCAGCGTCGAGGCGGCATCTATCCGACCTACGACTGTCACGGTCTGAGCAATACCCAGGCGTTGCCCATCTGCCAGTTCATCCCCGGCGACCACATCGACCGCGCCATCGGCGAGTTGCTCTTGGAAGTAATCTCGCCGGCGGCTTTGGAAGTCGCCCTGAGCGTACAGGAAGAAGTGGAACGGGCCCAGTACGAAGCCGACATGGCCCGCCGCCGCTACATGCAGGTCGATCCGGACAATCGCCTGGTTGCCGGGACGCTGGAAACGGAATGGAACCAGAAGATCGAAGCCCTGGCGGTGGCCCAGGAGCAGTACGAACGCCGGCGGGCAGAGGATCGCTCACTCTTGAACGGGGACACCCGCGATCGGGTGCTGGCCCTGGCGACGGACTTTCCGGCACTGTGGAACAACCCGAAGACGCCGAATCGCGAGCGCAAACGCCTCGTCCGTCTGGTCATCGAAGACGTCACTTTGATCAAGGCCGAAGAGGTAAGTGTGCATGTGCGCTTCCGGGGCGGGGCCACCCGTTCCTTCACGCTACCCCGGTTGAAGTCCGCGCAGGAGGAGCACCGTACGCCGGAAGAAGTCGTCCGGGAGATCGACCGTCTGCTTGACGAACACACCTGCGGCGAGACTGCGGCGATCCTCAACGAACGGGGACTGCGCAGCGGCATGGGCAAGCGCTTCCATGCGTATCGCGTGAGCCGCATCCAGGACGCATACAAGTTGCCGTCCCGTCTGGACCGCCTACGCCGCAAAGGCCTGTTGACGCATGGGGAACTCTGCGCCCGGCTCGGGATATCTCAATCCCAGATCGGCCACCTGACAAGGCGCGGGGCCTTACCCGTCCGCCGCCACAAACTCGACGGAAATCACTACCTCTACGAGCCGCCCGAGGCGGGCCGCGACCCCAATCCGCTATCTTACACCATCGGAGGTGCAGTATGAACACGAGTTCTACTCCAATCGCGCCAGGGGCGAGCGGGCCAAGCGCGAGGCCGAGCCCGGTGCCCCGGACACCGCCGAGGTGGACGTGATCGACGTGTCCGAGTATCAACCGCCGCGCATTCCGTCGAAGAAATGGCGCG
>JAQBFL010000288.1:0-9170 GCA_032123415.1 bacterium
AGTTTGGCGGAACCGGCCTGGGGTTGACCATCAGCCGGCACCTGGTGTCGATGCTTGGTGGTTCCATCCACGTGGACAGCGAAGAGGGCAAAGGGTCCACGTTCTGGTTCACGCTTCCCGTCCGGAAGGACGAGACTCCGACACGTCACAACGATTCGGGACCGGCGGTGATTGCCGGCAAGCGCGTACTGGTTGTGGACGACAACCAAACCAATCGGCGCGTCCTCGAGCTTCAGCTAGCGGCATGGCAAGCGGCATGCACGGTGGTCGGGGACGCGGAGGCCGCCCTGCAGGAGCTGCAGAAGGAGCATGCCTATGACGTGGCGCTGATTGACATGCAGATGCCAGGCACGGACGGCGCCGCCCTGGGAGAGGCAATTAGACGTGACCCGGCGCTGCAGTCGCTGGTCATGATCATGATGTCGTCCAATCCGCAGCCCGGCGACGTTGAACGCATGCGTAAGATCGGTTTCGCCGCTACCCTCGTTAAGCCGGTCAAGGCCTCGAAACTCTACGACCGCATTGCCGATGCACTCAACCCGGATGCTGCGGCCGGTGGCGAGCCCGTGGCCACATCCTCCTCTGGCAGGGACGCGGCGCGTTCGCAAGGCAGGCGGCTGCGGGTGCTGGTGGCCGAAGACAACGCCGTGAACCAGAAGGTGGCGCTACGGATGCTGGAGCGCCTGGGACATCGGGCGGATGCCGTGGCTAACGGGGCCGAAGCGCTCCATTCGCTGGCCTCCATGGATTACGATGTGGTCCTGATGGATATACAGATGCCGGAAATGGACGGGTTCGAGGCCACGGGCTGGATTCGCGATCCGAGGAGCGACGTCCGCAATCATAACATCCCCATCATTGCCGCCACGGCGCATGCGCGGCGGGAGGATCAGGCGCGGTGCCTGGAAGCCGGCATGACGGACTATGTTTCGAAACCGATTCGCCCGGACGCTCTGGCCGAGGCACTTGCGCGCGTGATGGGTGACGGCCCCGCCGATGCGGGGACAGCGTCGCCATCGCAAGCGGACGAACCGCCCGTGTTTGATGCGGATGGGTGTCTGGAACGGCTGGGGGGAGACGTCGCGCTGCGCGACGAGGTCGTCGCGGACTTCATCGCCGATGCCCCGGCTATGGTGGCGGACATCGAGTCCGCGGGGGGAGGCGAGGCGCTTGCGCGTGCCGCCCATGCACTCAAGGGCACAGCGGCCACCGTGGGCGCCGAGCAGATCCGTGCCCTGGCCTGGCGCATCGAAAGGGTGGGCAAGGGAGAAACCAAGGAATCGCCTGGTCGGCTACTAGCGGCCTGTAGAGAAGCCGTGGCGCGGTTTCGGGAGATGACGGGAACATGACACCACGAACCATACTGTGTATTGACGACGATCCCCGGATACGGGATACGATTCGCACTATCATGGCGGGCGCGTCTTGGGAGGTGTGGGAGGCGGAAACAGGCAAAGAGGGATTGGCGCTGGCCGGCAAGGGCCCGGATGTTGTGATTCTGGATGTGTCCCTGCCGGATATGCACGGATTCGAGGTGTGCCGGCAACTCAAGGCCGCTCCGCAGACAGCGCGCATTCCGGTTCTGTTCCTGTCGGGCGAGCATGTGGATGATGATGCGCGGGCTAAGGGTCTGGAGGGCGGCGGCGATGCGTATCTCCTGAAGCCCGTGAGCGCCACAGTGTTGCTGGCAACGGTGAATGCACTCGATCGCATGGCCCGGGCCGAGCGGTCGCTTGCCGACGCTCTGCGCCAGGCAGAGGTGGCACACGCCGCCAAGGAGCGCTTCCTGGCCGGCATGACCGGCAAGCTGCGACTACCACTCAACGCCGTGATGGCCGCGGCGGGCAACCTGCTCGATTCGGCCCTCACGCCGCGTCAGCGAGAACAAGCGGGTCTCGTCAGGAGGCATGCGGACCGCCTGCGTACGTTGGTCAACAATATTCTGGACGCCACGCGACTCGACATGGATGGCGTTGAACTTGAGGAGGGCGTGTTTGACGTCCGTGCGGTTGCCAGGGAGGCCGTTGAGATGGCCGGCGAGCAAGGCGTGATTAACGTGGCGAAGGTCTCGTTGGAGTTCTCGGAAGGCGTCCCGCAAAGCCTTCGCTCCGATGCCGGCCGGCTTGCCCAGGTCCTCTACCATGTATTGGAGCAGGCGGCCGGGCGAGCGCGAGAGAGCGATATACGCGTGACGGTTGCGTTTCGCCCCGGGGAAGGCGAGACGGGGCGCCTCGCGGTGGATGTCGCCCATGGCGGGGGGGCGATTCCCGCTGCCGAGCGGGGTCGCCTGTTTGCGCCGCTGTCGGAACTGGCGGGCGACGAAGAACTGTCCGATGGTGTCGCGGGATTGGGGGCCGCGGTAAGCGCGTCCGTCATTGCGCTGCTGGGGGGCGAGATCGGGTACCGTGAGGATGCCGGGGGGCAGGGCGTGTTCTGGTTCTCCCTGCCGGTTGGTGGCGTGGAATCGGAGTCTGTCGCAACGCCGGCGGCGCGCAGCGATTCTGGAAGGATTCCAAAGGGGTTGCGCGTTCTGGTGGTCGACGATAACCGCGTCAATCGCAAGGTGGCGGCCGGAGTTCTGAAGACCATGGGGGCGGAGGTCACACTGGCGGAAGACGGTGAGCAGGCCGTGAATCTCGCGCACGAACGCGCCTTTGACCTGGTGCTTATGGATCTGCAGATGCCGGTCATGGATGGGTTCGAAGCCACCCGGCGTATCCGGGCCGCCGGGGATGCGGCCACGTCGGCCGATGTGCCAATCATAGCCCTGACGGCGCAGAGCGATGCCGATTCATCTGCGCTGGCGGAGTCGGCGGGTGTGAGCGGTTACGTCGTGAAACCGCTAAACAAGGCGGCCCTGGAGGTGGCCATGGTGGAGTGCGTCGCGGTCAAGCAGGCCGGAGCCGGAGAGGTGACAAGACGGGGCAAGATCATGGAGGGCGCGGCGGTGTTCAGTATTGACGCCCTGTTGGAACGTCTTGACGGCGATCGGGAGGTTATGGCGGAGGTGCTGGACCTGTTCTTGACGGAATCCCGCCGGGATGTGAAGCGCGTCGCCGAGGCCATCCAGGCCCGCGCCTGGGAGCAGGCCGCGCGGGCGGCACATGCGTTGAAAGGAGCGGCCGCCAACGTGGGGGCCGACCGGGCTTCTGCCGTGGCCGCTGCCCTGGAAACGATGGCAAAGTCCCCGGATCGCGGGGACGCCGCGTCGCGGTTGGCTGCCCTGCAGGCGGCGTTCGATGCGGCGTGTGCCGCCATGCGCAAGGTACTGGAGAAAGGAGGCGGATATGCAGACGAGAGTGGATAAGCGGGGATTCTCGCTGGTGGTGCCAGGCACTATGGATGCGGAACTGCCGCGGAGTCTGCCGAGCGGAGAGGGGGTGTCGCAATGACGCATAAAGCAGCACCGTTGAGGGCTGTCGTGGTCGATGATTCGGGAGCAACGCGGCGTATTTTGACGCGTATGCTTGAGGATACGGACATTGAAGTCGTGGCCGAAGCGGACGATGTGGAACCGGCGATCGATGCCTGCCGCCGTGAGGCACCGGACCTGCTCTTCCTTGACGTTGTGATGCCTGGTGGCAGTGGTGTTGACGTACTGCGGAAGGTAAAGGATATACTGCCGGCGGTGCGGGTGCTTATGATCACGTCGATAGACGAGCGCGACACCGTGGCATCCTGTCGCGATTTGGGGGCATCGGGCTACATCCTCAAACCGTTCAGTCGTGACAAGGTGTTGGCCGGCGTGCGGCGCTTGTGCGCGGAGATCCAGGGCGACACGCCCGAAAAACAAAACGGAGAAGCGAAGTGAGCACGTGTGCGGGGTGCGGAAAATCCGTAGGTGATGCCCACATGTTCTGCCGCCGCTGTGGCAAGCGCGTCGGGGTTGCTTGTGTGTGCGGCGCCGTGGGCACCTCCGACGATGCCTTCTGCTGGCAATGTGGACGCGCCATGGGCGACCGCGCGGCTGCGTCTTGCCGGAACAACGGCAATCGGGATACGTCGCCGGAAACGGAGTCCGGAGGAGCGAGGGAGGACATGCTGGCCGAAGCCGAGAGGGATGGGCGCCAGTTCCGGCTGAACCGTATGAATCTCGATCAGCGTGACATCGATGAGATCTTTGACGAAAAGGGAGAAGACTAGTGTCTGGTCCTAAACCAACGCGTGAGAGTTTTCTACAGTACCTCATCTCGTCCAAGCGCCTGCGGGCACCCGAGGCATCCGCACTCGGGCGAGACGCGATCGATGCGTACCCGGAAGCCGTGGCCGCGCTTGCCGTCGAGAAGGGGTTGTTGTCGGAACCAAGCGCGACGCAGGCGCTGGCGGCCTTTTACGGCTATCCGTTCATCGACCTGGATACGACAATCATAGCCCCCTCGGCGCTTGGGAAACTCAGCCCCGAGACGGCCACCGAACTCGAGGTGTTCCCGTTCCTGCTCAACGGGAACGAACTGTCGGTCACCATGCCGAGCCCTGACATGGACAAGTGCGATCGTGTCCGCTCCGCAACCGGATGCGATTTGCATGTTCATCTGTCGACAAGGGCACAGATCCTTGCCGCAATCGACTTGCACTACGCGACACCGCTCATTGCGGATTCTGGCCGCATGGCCGATCTGGTCGCGCATTTATCCAAGGGCGAGGACGTTTCCATTGCGCGGGAAGTCGCGGACTCGTTGGTCAAGAATGCCCTGCGCCTGCGTGCCAGCGACATTCATGTGGAGCCCCAGGAAAATGGTGTAAGGGTTCGGCTCCGCATTGATGGTGTTCTGCGGGAAGAAGTGCGATTGCCGTCGGAGCTGGGGGTTGTGTTGGCCGCTCGGTTCAAGGTTATGGCCGAACTGGATGTGGCGGAGAGTCGAATCCCGCAGGACGGGCGGATTGCAGTCAGGACCGAAACCCGCGCGCTGGATCTGCGAATCTCTTTTGCGCCAACGAGCTACGGTGAAAAAATCGTTATTCGCCTGCTGGATCGATCGGGTGCCACAACGGATCTGATGGCCATGGAACTGTCGCGCGCCGTATCCGCGCGCCTGCGCGCCATTGCTGCGGCGCCCAGCGGCATTCTGCTTGTTACCGGACCCACCGGCAGTGGGAAGTCCACAACCTGTTATGCCGTCCTGGAGTATCTCAATCGTCCCGAAACCAACATTGTCACGATCGAAGACCCCGTGGAGTATCGCCTCGAGGGGTTAACCCAGATCCAGGTCCGGCATGGGATTGGACTGGACTTCAGCACCATCCTCCGCTCGGTGCTCCGGCAGGACCCGGATGTTATCCTGGTCGGCGAAATCCGTGACACGGAGACAGCACGCATTGCGGTGCAGGCCGCACTGACCGGTCATTTGGTCATATCCACATTGCACACCAACAACGCGTTGCAGGCGGTTCTGCGGCTGACTGAGATGGGGGTGGAACCCTTTCTGGTTGCGCCGTCGTTAAACGGCGTTCTTGGTCAGCGATTGGCGCGCCGCGTCTGCCATCGCTGTAAGGAGGCGTACGAACCTATAGCGGAGGAGGTGCGGCTGTTTGCGCCTTATGGTGTGAAGCCGGAGACCCTGTTCAGGGGGGCAGGTTGCGCCGATTGCATGGGCGCGGGATTTCATGGGCGGTTGGCTTTGCATGAATTGGTGGTGGTGAACAACGCGCTGCGGCAGCTTCTGCTCGACGGGGCGTCCATCAACGCCATCGAGGCTGTCGCACGGGCCGACGGCTATCGCTCCATGCGCTACGACGGGTTGAAGAAGGCCCTGGTGGGGCTGACGACGGCCATGGAAGTGAAACGTGTGACGGTGTCCGGCGAGGATTTTGCGATGGGTTCATGATATGAAGAAAGGTACAGAGCCCAGACGCATCCTGGTGGCGGAAGACAATGCCGTCTCCCGCCTGATGCTTGAATCACTGCTCGGCAAGTGGGGGTTCGAGGTGCAGGCCGTGACGGACGGATGTCGCGCGTACGAGGCGCTGACACAGGCCGGGGCGCCGAGGCTCGCGATCCTGGACTGGGAGATGCCCGGCATGGACGGCGTTCAGGTATGCCGCAAAATCCGTGAAATCGAGACAGACGACCCGCCCTACCTGATCATGCTGACAAGCCACGGCGATCGTGACGATGTTGTCGAGGGGTTGGACGCCGGCGCCAACGACTATATTGCCAAGCCGTTTTATCGCGCCGAGCTGCGGGCACGCGTGGATGTCGGTTGTCGTATGCTCGAACTGCGGGCGCAATTGAAGCATGCACGGGATGCCTTGGCGTACGAGGCCATGCACGACCCACTGACGGGCATTTTCAACCGCCGGGCCATCCTCAGTATGCTTCGAAAGGAACTCGCCCGCGCGGCTCGAGAGGACAAGCCCCTAAGCGTCGGCCTTTGCGATATCGACCACTTCAAGCAGGTCAACGACACCTATGGGCATCAGACTGGCGACGACGTTCTCTGCGGCTTAGTCCAGCGCGTTCAGGGCGCACTGCGCAGCTATGATCACTTTGGGCGGTACGGGGGCGAGGAGTTTTTGGTGCTCGTGCCCGGGGCCACGGGGGCGGCGGAATCAAACCTGTACGAACGGCTGCGCGCGGCTGTGGCCAACGACGCCATACACACACGATCGGGAGCCGTGGCGATCACCGTCAGCATCGGTGTAGCCGAAGGAACCGGGGAGGCCGCCATGGACGCGGTCCTCGCCGCAGCGGATGCGGCCCTCTATCGGGCCAAGAGTGAAGGCCGAAACCGCATCGCCGGACCGGGAGGCGTGTAGCATGAAGACACCCGAAATAGCTCCAAGTCAGTCGCAGTACCTGTATCCGATATCGGAGAGCGGAGGAAGGATGGCGGAGAGCGGAGGAAGACAATCCGATATCCGAACTCCGATATCCGATATCCGATATCCCACATCCGATATCCCACATCCGAAATCGAGAGTTCTGGTGGTCGACGACGAAAAGAGCATCCGGCTCAGTGTGCAGGCTTTTCTGCGGAGCGCGGGCTACGAAGTCGAGACAGCCGAGGACGTGCAAAGCGCGCAGGCACTCCTTGCTGCGGGGGACTACGATGTGGTCTTATCGGATATCGTCCTCCCGGGCGCCTCCGGCGTTGAGCTACTGAAGGCGATTCGCGATGCATCGCCCCCGGACATTCAGGTGATCATGATGACCGGTGATCCGACCGTGGAGACGGCTTCGGAAGCCGTCCGTGCGGGGGCGTCGGACTACCTGGCAAAGCCAGTCGGCAAGGAGTCGATTCTCAGAGCGGTCGGCAGGGCCGCCGAGACGAAGCGCATACACGACGAGAACAAACGGCTTCACGAAGAGAATCGACACTATCAGGAGAATCTTGAGTTGATGGTGGCGCAACGCACGGTGGAACTACGCGAGGCCCTGGAGGGGACCATCCACGCAATGGCGACCACCGTGGAATTGAGAGACCCCTATACCGCGGGGCACGAGCAGCGTGTGGCGCGGCTGGCCCGGGCCATCGCGGAAGAAATGGGGCGGTCCGAGGAGGAAGTCCAGGGCACCTACTACGCCGGGCTGGTACACGACGTGGGCAAGATCAGCGTGCCGGCCGAAATCCTGAGCTCGCCGGCCAAACTCTGCCAAGAAGCGATGGGCATGATTCGGAAGCATCCGGAGACGGGCTCACGGATACTCGCCAGCGTGCACTTCCCGTGGCCGCTGGCCGAGATTGTCCGCCAGCACCACGAACGGTTGGACGGTTCAGGCTATCCGCTCGGATTGTCGGGCGACGCCATCCGGATGGAGGCCAGGATTCTGATTGTGGCGGATGTGGTCGAGGCCATGGCCAGCCACCGCCCGTACCGCGCGGCGCTGGGGATCGAGGCGGCGCTGGCGGAGATCGCCGAGAGGCGGGGAACGCTGTACGACGCCAATGTCGTGGATGCGTGCGTGCGACTGTTTAGAGAGAAGGGGTACAAGCTGGACGATTCCCAGACCGCCGCGGGAGGGACAGGGTGAGTGCAGCCGGAAACAAGGAGAGACGCAAGTACTTTCGACATCCTGCCCAGATCCCCATCGTGTGCCACTGCAAGGAACACTTGGAGCCGCACCAGGGGGAGCTGCGCGACATCGGCTGCGGCGGGATGGCTTTCGTTTCCGCCTCAACGTTCGAAGCCGGTGACGTCATTTCCGTGGACTACCCCACCCTCGATGTGCGGGGATTGCTCGGCGAGGTCACGTGGTCGGACATGGTGGGTGACGGCGGAAACCATCGGCACAGTTACGGCCTGCGGTTTCTGGATTGCGAGGTCTTCGTGCGAGCCCGGCTGATCGAGCAGCTCTGCCGCATAGAGATCTACCGCCGCGCCCAACGCGATGAGCACGGGCGGCGGCTCAGTCGAAACGAGGCCGCCAACGAATGGATCGAGAAGACGGCCGGGCATTTTCCCGGGTAGGAGGATTGGTCATTGGGAATTCGGGATTCGGGATTGGTCATTAGATTTCACTATGCCCCAGAAAGGGTCGGTTGGGGATGTCTGCCCTGGTGGGGAGCGTCCGCTCGCATTGACAGCGCACCCCGGTTAGGGCATCCTTCGGGTGCATGAGAGCCTTGCGAACGAAGCACGACGGCGATGGCGGCGAGACCGCGCTTCCGGGAGGGGGACGCGTGCGCAAGGACGATCCGCGGGTCGAGGCCTGCGGCGCCATCGATGAACTGAACTCGGCGCTGGGCCTTCTGCGGGCGCACTTGCCATCCGGGTGCGATGAGGAGACAGACCTGTTGCGGGGAGTGCAGGTCAGCCTGCTCGCCGTGGGGACGCAGCTTGCCGCGACGGATGCCGCGGCTCCAGCGCCGAATCGACTGCCGGACGGCGTTCTGCGTGAGTTGGAATCCGCGATCGTGCGGATCGAGTCCACGTTGCCGCCGCTGCACCACTTCCTCGTGCCCGGCGGATGTATGGGCGCGGCGCAGTGTCATGTGGCCCGGAGCGTGTGCCGGCGGGCAGAGCGGCGATGCGTCACCGCGGCTTGCAGCCGAGGGAGTGGTGCTGCAAGCCGCCTGGCGCCCGCCCTGGCGTTCCTGAACCGCCTTTCGGGCTATCTCTTTGCCCTCGCGCGCCAACTGGACGCCGGCACGGAGGAGGGTTAAGACCGGCGACTCGTTCCAGAACCCGTCCGACGGCGCCCTCTACACCCGAGGCTCTTGCAAAACCTC
>JAQBFL010000289.1:0-2641 GCA_032123415.1 bacterium
AAGCGGACTGAACGGGTCGGGACAGAACACGGGGCACCCACACACGAAGCCTTTGTTTGTTATTCGTTCCCTGCTTCGCGCTTGCCCTGCCGCAAAAACGATCCTAGATCCGTTCATGGGTAGTGGCACAACCTTAGTCGCCGCGAAGCTCGAAGGACGTTCAGCAACGGGCGTCGAGATCAGCGAGAAATATTGCGAGATCGCAGCCAACCGGCTACGGCAAGGCGTTTTAGACTTCGGAGGTGATGCGTGAACAACAAAACAATCTACTGCGGCATCTCCCGTCGCGACACTTGATCTGGTGCGGTCTTCATCCATGGCGCTCTCCTCGCAGCGTGCACCACACATGCAGGGTAACCGTTCACGGGGTGGGTTGCGGGGCGCGAGCATGAGCGGCACCGTCTGCTCATGAAAACCCTCGAAGCAAGAATCGACCAACGCGTAGAAGAGCTGATCAGCAGCCTGAACGCCCTCGTTGGGGAGTTGGCCCTGGAGGCGCTCACGCGTCGAACGCGACAGACGCCCAAGCACACAGGTAAACGACGTTCGGCGGCCCCGCCCCGCCGAGAGCCGGAGGAGGTCGCCGAGCTTGCCGAGGAGCTGTACGCGCAGATCTGCAAGCATCCGGGCGAAACGATGGTCAGCCTGTCGGGGCACATGAAGCGGCCGGCGAAGACCCTGTCGCTGCCGGCCTGCAAGCTGGCCAAGGCTGGTCGGATCAAGAAGGCCGGTCAGCGGCAGTTCACGCGCTACTTTCCGGTTGGCAAGGAAACGAGGCGGAAGCGGGCGAGCCGTCGAAAGTCGCGTTGACCGTCAATTGGTCAGCAGCGCCGGTTGCTGGTGCGGTTCGTCAGCGCGCCACAGCGCGGTCAGGTAGCCCAGGACAGAGCGGCCCTGCTTCCGCAGCGAATAGGCTGCCGTCATGATCCGTTCCGCGAATCGATCGCCCCGTTCACTCTGTGAGCCGAACGACTTCTTGCGCCAGAGCACGAAGGACCTCAACTCGCGCTCCGCGTGGTTGTTGGTCGGCTCCACGCCGACGCGATCCACGAAGTTCCAGAGCGCGTCCTTGTGCTGGATGACGTCCTGACATGACCCCGATAGCCGCTTGATGTCGGCCTCGGTGGCCCTTTGCAGCAGCGCTTCGACCTGCAGACGGACGGGTGCCATGCGCTCACGGAAGACCCGCCGCGAGATCTCGCCCGCCACGAAGGCGTGATATGTCTCGAACAGGATCTCGCAATAGTCGACGAGTTCCTTGCCGATGACGCCCGCTGGACCGTCGCGCTCGGAGAACGAGATGAACTTGCGGTACAGGTGCGCCCAGCAAATCTGGCGCCGCTTCATGTTCCAGAAGTTGATCGCCTTGGCGCGATCAGAGATCAGAATCCCCTTGATGCGGCCGAACAGCGTACGCAGCGTCTGCGCGGTGCCATTGGCGAGAATCGTGAACACCGTCACCGCTTTCGTGGCGACGGTCCAGAGCTGAAGCGCGTTTCCGGCCTGCCGCCATCCGGTGCCGTCGGTGTGCTTGATCGGCGCCGCGTCGGCAGCGCGCTTCGCCTCTTCATAGCCGGGCTCCAACAACCGGCTCATCCGGCCCTCGATGTTGCTGACCGAGCCGAGTGAAATCCTGACGGCAAACAGGTCCCAGAACAACTGCACGACCTGGCGACGGCTGAGATTGAACACGCCGGTCAGCATCGCGACGGTGGCGCAGAGGCGCGGACCGAACGCCGACTTCGGCATCTCGTCCATGCTCGCGCTCGTCACATGGCCGCACGAACAGCGCACGTCATGGTACCGGTGCTCGGTGACCTCAACGCCGCTTTTGCCGGTCAACTCCGTGACCTGAAACCGCGTGGGGTCGCCGTACGGCACCTCGGGTAGCGCCTTCCAGCAGTTCTCGCATTGGCCGGGATAGTGGTCCTCGAAAGTGTCTACCTCATCCTCCGAGAGCAGCACGCGGCAGCGTCCCTTGTGCCCGGGCTGACCACCGCGCTTGCGCTTCTTCGCGGCGCGGCGCTTGCGCTTCTGCCGGTTCTTCTCGCGCTGCGAGGGGCTGTCGCTGGAGGGCGGCTTGCTCGAGTTGCCTGAGTGGCGATTCAGCTGCTCCTGGAGCTCAACAACCAGGGCCTTCAGCTGCGCGATTTGTTCGCGCTGCTGCTCGATGATCTCGCGGAGCCCTGCCCGCTCCGCCTCGAGTTCCGCAATGCGTGTGGCCTCGTCCTGCACAATCTACGTGCAACACACGCTGCTGCCGCTTGTCGATCCCCTTTCGGAGCTGATCGGAATGATCCAGGTTTTGGCGACTCAGGGTACTCGGCCCCAGAATCACCCCGAACCGGGTGAACGGTTACAGCAGGGCAATGGCCCCAAAGAGACGATGCTCACCGCCGGCGCTGGCGATCTCAAGGATCGATGGACCCTGAGCTTTCGGTGATCGGACGCCCGGCCATGTACCCGTGCTACCGTGGGCGAAGGCGCTCGATCGTCTCCCAGAGCTTCTTGTCGAGCAGCTGCTCGAACCGCAGCATCGGCGCGGCGACCTCGGGCTTGAGCTCGCGATCGACGTGGCGCCAGTTGACGACCCGCCGGCCGTCGATACTCAGGCAGAAGCTGTAGGTCACCTGCTGGCGGC
>JAQBFL010000290.1:0-3057 GCA_032123415.1 bacterium
CGTTTCCCAATACCCGATCTCATCGACCAGGCCAAGGTCGAGCGCGGTCTGCGCCGTGAACACGCGGCCATCGGCGATCTTTTCGACGACCTCCACATCCAGACTGCGTCCCTCGGCGACAATCCGCACGAAGCGGTCGTGCAGATCGTCCACCACGCCTTGCAGCAGCGCCACCTGCTCGGGCTGGGGCTTGCGGAACGGGTTGAGCATGTCCTTGTTTGCGCCGGACTTGATCGTGACATCCTGCACGCCGACCTTCTCCGCCAGGGTCTGAAAATTGAGAGTCTGGATCAGCACGCCGATCGAACCCGTGATCGTGGTGGGCCGCGCGACGATGCAGTCCGCGCCGGCCGAGGCATAGTAGGCGCCGGAGGCCGCCACGTCGCCGAAGAAGGCGATCACCTTGCGCCCCTCGCCGGCCAGGCGGAAGTTCTCCAGCGCGTGATATAGTGCATCGCTGGCCGTAATGCCGCCGCCGCCGCTGTCTACGTCCAGGATAATGGCGGCAACGTCCGGGTCGTGCGTCGCGCGCTGGATCGAAGCCAGGGCCGTGTCCGTGCTCCCGATCGGCGGGCCGAAAATCCCCGATTCCTCGTCCAGCAGGATCATGCCGCGCAGCGGGATGCGCACGACCTTCGCGTCCCCCTGTCCGGACGCCCACACTTCCTCGAACGCCGGAAACTCGTCGGCCCCAAAATCCGTGTTCGCGCTCAGCGCGCGCGTGGCCATCCCGCGGAACGCGGCCCAAGCGGTCACGGCCGCGATCGCTATGCCGAAAATCGTGACGCCGGCGATCGCCGTGGCCCACAGGCAGCCATGGCCCTTCTTTCCTTTTTCAGACATGGTGATCAATCCTCCATGCGTCCGACACGGGTCGGGAAGATCCGGAGAACCGTGTCGTCAGCAACCATACTCTACCACGCCTCGTGGCCGGATCAAAGCAAAGACACCGACATCCATTCTCGCTTTCTCGCTTCCGCGTCGATCGCCTCGCCGGGGGCGTCCGAGTAACTGGCCCCCACTTCGATGCGGTGGCGCCGGCGCGGGGTGGGTCGCGACATGTTGTGAATACAGACCTCCTGACATAGGGGGCGGTCTCTTCAGTTCATGCCTGCGTTCGCGCACTCACTCATGGCGCAGGGCGACGATGGGATCGAGCGATGCCGCGCGAAACGCGGGGTAGATTCCGAACACCAGCCCGATGCCGACGCTGATGCCCAGCGACAGCAGCACGCCCCATGTCGTGACGAACGTCGGCATGCCCGAAAAGGCCGTGATGGCCATGGGGATGGCCATCCCCAGCCCCACGCCGAACAGGCCTCCCACCGTCGACAGCACAACCGTCTCGATCAGGAACTGCCCGACGATCTGGCCCTTACGGGCGCCGATCGCCCGCCGGATGCCTATCTCGCGCGTGCGCTCGGTCACCGAGGCCAGCATGATGTTCATGATTCCGATCCCGCCCACGAGCAGGCTGATGCAGGCGATCGAGCCGAGAACGATGTTGAACGTGCGGCGCGTCTGCTCGGCCTGGCGCAGCAGGGCCAGCGGAATGCTGACGACGAAGTCCTCGCGCCGGTGAGTCCGCTTGAGGAGGTACTCGACGGCCTTCGCCGTCTCCTCCACGCGTTCCGTAGCGTCGACCTCCAGCACGAGCTGGCGCAGTTCCACGAGCTCCATGCTGCGCGACCCCGCCCGGCGCTGGGCATCCACGTCGCCGAAGCGCTCCCGCGCGACCGTGATCGGGATGTAGGCGTCGATGTACAAATCCGGCATGGTAACCGACCCGCCCGCCGCCTCGGCGTTGCGGACGATGCCGACGACCTCGAAAAGGTTGCCCCCGACGCGGATGAACTCGCCCACGGTGTGGCGGGCGGCCAGAAGCTGCCGCGCCCCATGTTCCGTCAGCACGACGGCGTTGCGCCGCCGCTCCACATCGTCCGCGTTGAGGACCCGCCCGGCGAGCACTTCGCGCTGGAAAATGCGGAACCAGTCGGCCGTTGTGCCGACCATGCGGCCCTCGTAAGTCCTGTCGCCATAGCGCATCTCCTGGCGCGCCGACTTGACGGGCACGAGGGTGCGAACCGTCGAGAAAGTCTCGGCGATGCGTTGGGCGTCGGCATAGGTGATGCCGTAGATGTCCATACGCGCTCGTCCGCTCTGGGAGGCCGCCTGGGACGGCTTCACGGAACCGATGATGATGTTGTTGCTTCCGAGCTTGCGGATCTGGTCCAGGGCCTGGCGGCTGGCGCCCTCGCCCACGGAGAGCATGGCGATGACGCTGCCGACGCCGAAAACGAGGCCCAGCATGGTAAGCAGGGAACGCAGCTTGTGGAGGAGCAGGTTATCGAGCCCCAGGCGCACGTAGCGAATGGCGCGAGTCCGGCGCATCAGGGGACCTTTCCCGCCTGGACGACCCGCCCGTCCCGCATGTGCAGGTGGTGGCCCGCGTACGCGGCGATGTCCGTTTCGTGGGTGACCATGACGATGGTCCGTCCCTGCCGGTGGAGGGCGACAAGCAGCTCCATGATTTGAACGCTCGTGCGGCTGTCCAGGTTGCCCGTGGGCTCGTCGGCGAGGATGACGGCCGGGTCGTTGGCCAGTGCGCGGGCCACGGCCACGCGCTGCTGCTGGCCGCCGGACAACTGGGCCGGCTTGTGGTCGAGGCGATCGGCCAGACCGACGCGTTCGGCCAGCTCCCGCGCGCGCCGCCGGGATTCTTTCGCTTCCAGGTTCAGGTAGTACAGGGGCAGTTCGATATTGCGCTGGACCGTAAGCTGGGGAATCAGGTTGAAGCTCTGGAAGATGAAGCCGATGGTGTGCAGGCGGATGAGGCTCAGCGCGTCGTCGTCCAGTCCGCTGACGTCCTCTCCCCTCACGAAGTAGTGTCCCGCCGAGGGGCGGTCGAGGCACCCGAGCACGTTGAGCAGCGTACTCTTGCCCGAGCCGCTGGCCCCCATGATGGCCCAGAAGGTCCCCGCCGCAAACGAGACGCTCACGCCGGTAAGGGCGCGCACCTCAGCTGCCCCCATCACGTAGGTCTTGGTGACGTTCTCC
>JAQBFL010000291.1:0-4370 GCA_032123415.1 bacterium
GTCCACCGCGTCCACAAAGTCCACTCCTCTCACTTCCCGCACTGTGAGCGCAACCACGCCTGAGCCTCGGGATGCCGCTTCCAGGCGTGTTTCAGGATGTCCCAGGCAATGACGGCTTGTTCTTTGCTTCCCGGGCTGTAAGAGCCCGGCATGTGCTTGGGCGGCCTGCGATGCCCCAGGAAGTAGGCCTGAGCATGTAGGTTCTGCTTTCGCGCTTTCTTGAGCGCGTCGATCGCTCCAACCGTATCTCCGGTCAGAAAGCGTTCGAGCACGTAGCCCAAGGCAAATACCGTCGAAAATCCGCGCTCGTCGTATTGCTCAAAGAGCCGGGCAGCGCCGTCGAGACGCTTCGACGCAAGATAGAGCGACAGCAAACCGTAGCGCACGCCCTGGTTATCGTTCGGATTGAGTTCGAGTATGGCCTCATGCTCGGCAATGGACTCCTCCAGCCGCCCCGCCTCCATCAAGCGCAGCGCCAGTTGTGACCGGGCCCGCATGTAGGGGCGGGTCTCCAGGATGCCCCAGAAATGACCCTTGTCCTCCCGGAACGCCTTCTTGCCCAGATTCTTCTCGCCCATCGCCACGAGGCGGCGCAGGAATTCGATGCGCTCCTCGCCTTCCAACGGCTCGTACTGCACCAGCACCAGCCACGCGTCCACATTGGTCGGGTCCAATTCCACGGCCCGTGTTAAAAGCTCGAATGTCTCGGCACCGTCGGCCGCCTCCCACGCGTCATAGACGAGGTCCTGCGCCTCCCGGTCCTTGCCCTTCGCCGCCCCACCCATCATGCGCTCCATCCGCCGCAGAATCGAACCGGCGTCGGGAGCCTTATCGTCTCGAGACTTGATCATAAGCGCTCTCCTTCATGATGTTCGCGTCATTCTTTCCCGCACCCCTTGCCCTGCGTCACCCCCTCCACAATCTTGATCTCCTCCGCCGTCAGCCCGTAGAGCTTGTACACCCGGCCGTCAATCTCTCGCTCCCACGCCGACGTGTCCGCCGCCGGGTCAGACTTCTTGGCGGCAAGGATGCGTTCAACAAGGGCACCCACCTCTGCTTGCTCTCGTTCCGTGGGCTCGGGAACAGGGAATTGCAGAATGTCGCGCGCCAGGATCTGTGGAAATGTGTCGGTGCTAGAAATCTGGAATCGCTTTCTGAAGTACCATCCGATGAAAGCAGAGCATAGGATTGCCAAGAGGTACTTGGGTTGAATCCCCTGTCTTCTGGTCTTGATGATAAAGAGAAGCGTGTTGCAGTACGTGTCCCCCGATACGACCGTGCCGATCAAACGCCTGTCAACAATTTTCCGAACGAGGAGCTTCTCGCCTTTGAAGCGGTCTTCGTCTCGTGGTGCAGCAAGCCATGGCCCGTACCTTATCCAATTGTCGTGGTTCCACAAATTCGCATAGCGAACTATGTGCTTGCCCTCAAGAAACGGACTCCATGTCTTGTCTTCTCTTGACTCACTGGTGAAAGGCTTCGTTTCCCGGACACGCGCGGTCTGCGGGGGCTGTCCCTTGCCCACTTCATACGCCTTGATTCCCGAAAGAACATCGGCAAACGTGCTGAGCAAAGAGTTCTGCGCGTCTACTCGATCAAGCAGGGCGCTTTCGATGGGGCTACTGTAGACATTGAAGATCTTCTGGCGGCTCCAAACGTCTGCGCTGATTTCAAAGCCTGCAATAGGGCAGCCAAGATCGATCTCTGACGCCGTCTTCGCAAGCCGTCGAACTCGAATGGGGTAGTCGAGCTGTTTCCTTGTTGCCGGGGCTCTGGCAACAAAGAGCAGGGTCGTATCGACTGTTGCTGCCGCGAAGACCTTGGCGGGCATCGCGTAGATGTGCGCGACGCGAGTCTCGGCGAGGAGGAAGTCGCGCAATGGCTGAGTGAACCCCAAGTTCAGGTATGTGTCTGGCACTATGAAGGCAAGGTTGCCAGTGTCCGAGAGCATTCGGATGCCTTGTTCGATGAAGAGAACGTAACTCTCGCCCCGAAGCGCATAAGTGGTGAACGCTGATTTGAGGGTCTCATGCATCTGTCCGTCGAAAGAGATTCCATACGGCGGATTTCCAAGCACCACATTGAACCCCGCTGTGACCCCGAACATCCATTCTGGATCGAAGAACTCCGCATGGGCGTTCTGGTCGTAGGGGTCCCAGACTGCGAGTTGCCGTGACCATGATGCGGACATCCCGGCACGTTTCAGCAACTCGGACATCTCTTCACGAAGAGCGCTGTCTTTTTCTCGGCATCTGGCTTTTGTCTTTGTGGTCCGTGCCGAGAAATGTAGGTGACGAACTTCGGTAAGCTCTTCGCGTAGAACCTTCAGTCTTTGGTGGGCCGCTGTGTCTTCCGTCAGAAAGTCGCCCTGCCGTTCCTTCTTCTCTATGCCGATCAGCGTGTTTGCGGCGACAAACTTGGTTTCAAGGTTCGGCAACGCTCGGACGCCAAGATTTTGGGCTTTCGGGTTGACCTTCTGATCGACGACAAGCGAGATGAAGAACCGCATCTTGGCGATCTGCACGGCGATGGGCTGAATATCCACACCGTAGATACAATTCTCGATGAGGTAGAGCTTGCGCCCGTAGTCGTCGTAGTTCTCCCGGAAGAGGCGCTCGGCGTCTTCCCGCATGGTCGCATCGTCGAGCTTGGCGATCTGTTTTGCCTTCCAACGTTTGTTGTCCGGGTCGAGCTTGCGCAGCACGAGCACGAGCTTGTGCAGAATGCCCATCGGGAAAGCGCCCGAGCCGACAGCCGGGTCCAATGCTTTGAGGCTGTCAATCGCGTTGATCAGCGTCTCGGTCTCCTTCTCACTGAATTCCGGCATCTCGGCATCGTAGGCCAGCAGTGCGCGGATGTGGGATTCGCGAGAGGAAGGTGGCACAGGCATTCCTGCCTGTGCAGAATCACGGACAAGAATGTCCGTGTCACCTTTCAGGAGCCAATACTCGCTATCCCCCAGATTCGCTTTACGCGGATTCTCTGCAACGTACCGCAAGAAATGCCGGTACTGCTTCTCGCTTCGCACGATATGGTCATAGGATTCGTCCATCCAGAATGTGCCGCCCGTACCCAGGAGATCGTTGGCCTGCCGGGCGCTTGCGCCCTTGATCCCTTTCAGGAGTTGCGGGAGCACGTTGGCCCCGAGAGGCTCCAGTAC
This sequence comes from bacterium, assembly GCA_032123415.1. Lineage (GTDB taxonomy): Bacteria > Verrucomicrobiota > Kiritimatiellia > UBA8416 > JADHWI01 > JAQBFL01. The sequence goes on from JAQBFL010000291.1 coordinate 3,161, forward strand.
CACATGAACGTGCGTCGGCATGATGACGGCGGCGTGAACGCGAACCCGTTGGCCGTCGAACTTCATCAAGCACTCGCGGACGGCGTCGCGAACGTCAGGTCGCATCAGGGCGCGGCTGCCATAACCGGCGTCGAGCCATTCGTCAAGGCGTTTGCCGAAGCGCTCGTCGTATTCCTCCCAATCGGCGTCCGACCAGGGTTCGGGATGAGCCTTCTTCCAGATGTCTCGTTCCTCGCTCCACGCGCGGAGCTTGTCTTGCGGCAACGAGTCGGCAAGGCGGAACGTTACCCAATAGATCGCGCCTTCTTTTGTCCAGTGCGGGAGGTTGCGACGGGTAATGGTAACAGAGGGTGACACAGACATTCCTGTCTGTGGAGAAGAGGGAGAAGCACAGGCAGGAATGCCTGTGCCACCTTCCAGCTTCCCCTTCAGGTACGCCACGAGCGATTCATCAGCCATGTAGTCGACGATCTCGCGCGGCGTGTAGAAGGACCCCGTCGCCTTCCGGGCCGTCGTACCGGTTTCCGGGTTGTACGCGGCGAGCAGGTTTTCGAAGACCTTGCCGCATAGTTCAGGGTCGAGGGCGACTTCCTGGTCAAGGGGCGTGTTCTCCTGGATTGTGAACTTGTAGCGGCTGAGGGTGTCGATGAGGCCGCGCACGCGGACCCTTCGGAACTTATTGTCGCCGTAGTCGTCGCTCAGATCAACGTCCTGATCGGAACCGAAGAACAGGAAGTCCGGCACAGTGGGGCGGCTGTCGTCACGGTCGGAGAATCCGTCAACGCGAAGGTATCGCGGTTTTGCTGCCTCCCCGAAATCCCGGTCAAGACACTCGAAAAGTCCGCCGTTCAGGAAGGGGATGTCCTTGAACCAGTCCAGACCGGCCTTCGGATCGCGGAAGCACTCCCTATGCCGGTAGAGGCTGTGCGCCATGAAGTTCTGGTCGGCGCGCCGCCAGCCGCGCTGGTCCATCTCGGTGTTGAGCGTGGCAAAGAACAGGTTCTGTAGGATCGCGCGATAGAAGACCGAATCCTTGTTCCTCGTCTTGCCGGGCGCGAAGCCTTCCAGCATCCCGGCGAGCTTCGGTTCGTCGAACAGCATGTCGGGGATGAGACCCTTCTCGCGGATGAACCAACAGAAGATCGAGCGAGTAATGAGCCGGATGACGCTGATATGGTCGTGGCCATCCCTCTCTTTCGGCGCGTCCTTC
>JAQBFL010000292.1:0-6751 GCA_032123415.1 bacterium
GGTTCCCCTTCACCTTACCACGGTCGAGTTTCTTCATCTGGCCGACAAACTGCTCGACGAGCAGGGCTTGTACATGTTCACCCTCATCGACCTCCAGGCGACAGGGCGCTTTCTAGCCTCGACGTACGCGACCTGCCGGGAGGTCTTTCCGCACGTTGCCATCATCTCCTGCCAGACTGCCAACACGGGCAGTCGAGGCCAGTTTCTCGTGTTGTGCGCACGCAAGCCGTTCGACGCCGCGGCGATTGCCGAGGAGACGCGTCGCCGCCATCCGGCCTTCCATGGTCATGTGTTGAGCGAGGTGGAGTTGACGGACCTGGCCTCGCGGGGGCAGGTGCTGCGCGACGATCACGCGCCGGTGGAGAACATGATCGCGGCGGTCGTGCGCGGAGACCGCGACTATGCCGTCGAGAAGCTGATGGACCGGGGTGTGTTCGCGGCGCAACACGGCGAGGTCGACCGGGCCATCGTTCTTTTCACTCGCGCGCAGTTGCAGATTCCGCTGCATCCCGGGGTCAACTACAACCTCGCGCTGGCTCAGCTTGAGCGCGGGCGGCCGCAGGAAGCGCTCGATGCGCTGGCCGCGGCGCTGACGGGCGAGCCGTCGTACGTGCCGGCCCGCGAGCTGGCCGGTTCGATTCTCGTGCGCGCGGGGTTCCCGGCCGATGCCGCCGAGCAGTGGCGTGTGGCGTTGGTCTACGAGCCCGAGCGCGTGACGCTGCGCAACAACCTTGGCAACGTGCTGATGATGCTGGAGAAGCCGGACGAAGCCCGCGAGCAGTGGGATGAGAGTGTGCGGCTGGACCCCTCGAACACGACGGCGCATCACAATCTCGGCTCCTGGCACAGTCAGCGCGGCGACCGTGACGAGGCGTTGCGGCACTTCGAACGCTGCCTGGATCTGAAGCCGGACATGAAGGGTGTGGCCGAGGCGATCGCCTCCCTGCGCAAGCAGGACGACGAGCCCCCCTCGCCGTAGCGGACCGCCGTCCCTATCCAGCGCGCGGTCAGCAGTCTTTCTTACTTCTTCCCATGCTCTTGGCCATTTCGGCGGACGAGAACGGATCGGCGAAGCTCGTGACAAAGCTTGGGAAATTCGGACCCTTGAGCATCCGCACCCTTGCCGAACAGGATCGAACTGGAAGTTCATCTTCTTCGCTTGCCCAGGCGGCGCCCGTCGTGCCATGCTCACGCCCATGAACAAGCCGCCCCTGCGCATCGTCCGTCCCGTGGAATGGATCGCCGACCGGCCGCCCGCGCTCTTGCCCGGCCGCCTGCGATTCCTCGACCAGACCCTGCTTCCCGGCGCCGTGCGCCACGTGGATTCCGCCGACCTGGAAACGGTCTGGCTGGCCATTCGCACGCTCCAGGTGCGCGGCGCCCCGGCCATCGGCATCGCGGCGGCCATGGGCCTGGCCGCTTACGTCGGCGCCGCCGCGGACGCATCGAGCGAGGCCGTGTTGGAGCGCGTCGAGATGGCGGCCTCGCGGCTCGCCACCGCCCGCCCCACCGCCGTCAACCTCTTCTGGGCGCTTGACCGCATGCGGGCGACCGCCCGGCGGTTTGCCTCCCTCCCTCCCGCCGCCCTGCGCGAGCGCCTCGCGGTCGAAGCGGTCGCCATCCGCGACGAGGACGCGCGCATGTGCCGGGCGATCGGCGAACACGGCGCGGCGCTACTGACCGACGGCGATACCATCCTGACGCACTGCAACGCGGGCTCGTTGGCCACTTCGGAGCTGGGCACCGCGCTCGCGCCGGTCTACGTCGCCACGGAGCAGGGCAAGCGGATTCACGTCATTGCCGACGAGACGCGCCCGCTGCTGCAGGGCGCGCGCCTGACGGCGTGGGAGCTATGCCAGGCCGGCATCCCGGTCACGCTGATCTGCGACAACGTGGCGGCGCACGTGATGAAGCGGGGCGGGATCCGGGCGGTGTTCGTCGGAGCCGATCGCATTGCGGCCAACGGAGACACGGCCAACAAGATCGGCACCTACGGCGTGGCGATGCTGGCGCGCGCCCACGGCATTCCGTTCTACGTGCTGGCGCCGTCCTCGACCTTCGACGGCAACACGCCCGATGGCGCGGCGATTCCCATCGAGGAGCGCGCGCCCGAGGAGGTGACCCAGGGCTTCGGACCTCGCACGGCGCCCGAAGGCGTGGCGGTCTACTGTCCGGCGTTCGACGTAACGCCCGCGGCGCTCATCACCGGCTTCATCACCGAGCGCGGGGTGATGAGCCCGGAAAAGTGGGAAAAGGGCGAGGCAACTTTTCAAAAGAATGGGGGGGAGTAGACAAGTGCCCTTTTTTTTGCGATAGTACATTCATCGTTCTTGGCGCGGCAGGCCGCTCAGAAAACGAAGTTGGAAGGCTTCGCGCGGCTCCAAAGACGATGCGTCGCGCGGCGCCGTGCAGAGCGCTGTGATGGTCGCCGAGGTGGGCGCAAGGCGGGGAGCGGCCGGTTGCGGGCAACCGGCCCTTTCCAAAGTCGATCAGCCGCTTGCTCGCAAATGGCTGAGACCTTATGAATGGGAGTCTCGAATGACGGACATGGGCGTTACGGATATGGGCCCCGTCAAGTACCCCAGCCGCTGGCCGTGGGTGGTTGCGGCGGTTGTCATGGTTGCCGTGCTCGCGGGTTGGCGGATGATGCGGAAACCGGCGGCCGGGACTGAAGCCGCGGTGGCGGCCGATGGTTCCGAATTGGCCCCGTCCAGCGCTCCGGCTCCGGTCATGCCACCGCCGCCGGAGGCGGCCAGGCTGCTGGCCGCCGCGCGCGAGATGGAGCGCTCGGGTGCGATGCAGGAGGCGCGCGAGACCTATTACCAGGCCCTGGCGTCTCTTACGGATGCGCAGACCCGCCGCGGCATTGAGGACCGGCTGGGACCCATCAACACCGGGCTTCTGTTGAGCCCCGCCGCGATGCCCGAGAAACAGGACCACATTGTACAGCCGGGAGAGTCGCTTCAGACGATCGCGCGCCGTTACGGCACGACCGTGGAGCTGATCCAGCGCGGCAACCGGATCATGAACCCCAACCGTATCAAGGCGGGAGACGTGCTGCGCGTCTTCACCGGGAAGTTCCGTATCGAAGTCAGCAAGTCCCGCAATGAACTGATCCTGTTCATGAACGACCGGTTCTTCAAGCGTTATGCGGTAGCCACGGGGGCGTACGGCAAGACTCCGCTGGGGACGTTCGAGGTTCGGGACAAGACGGTTGAGCCGACGTGGTGGCGGCCGGACGGCAAGGAAGTGCCTTTCGGCGACAAGGAGAACATCCTCGGAACCCGTTGGATGAGCATTCGCGCGACCGGCGACACGCCGGATGCGCGCGGGTATGGCATTCACGGCACCTGGGATAACGCGAGCATCGGCAAGGCGGCCAGCGCCGGCTGCGTACGCATGATCAACGCCGAGGTCGAGGAGCTCTTCGACATGGCGCCGCCCGGCGCGCCGGTGCTGATCCAGGAGTGATGGCGAGCCACCTTGGATATTGGCTGTTCTTTGTTGGACATTGATAGGACGGATAAATGGATGCATACGTACCGATCACATACATGCGGCGAGTTGAGAGTCGAACATGACGGTCTGACGTGCCGGTTGTCCGGATGGGTGTTCCGCAAGCGCGATCACGGCAGTCTGCTCTTCATCGACCTGCGCGATCACTATGGCGTCACCCAGGTTGTGATCCATCCCAGCCGGACGTTCTTCGACGCCGCGCAGAGGCTGAAACTCGAGTCCGTGATCACCATCACCGGCCGCGTCGAGAAGCGCGACGCCGAGACCGTCAACCCCGGTCTGCCGACCGGCGCCATCGAGGTCGTGGCCGACGAGCTTTCCGTCGAGGGCGAGGTCGAGACGCACCTGCCGCTGTACCTCGCGGGCGACGACGAAGGGCCGGAGGAACAGCGGCTGCGCTACCGCTTCCTCGACCTGCGCCGCGAGCGCATGCATCGCAACGTTGTCCTGCGGTCGCGGATTGTCGCCAGCCTGCGGCGGCGCATGATCGAGCACGGCTTCAACGAATACCAGACGCCGATCCTCACGAGCAGTTCGCCCGAGGGCGCGCGCGATTATCTGGTTCCCAGTCGCATCCACCCCGGCACGTTCTACGCGCTGCCCCAGGCCCCGCAGATTTTCAAACAGTTGCTCATGATCGCGGGCTTCGACCGCTATTTCCAGATCGCGCCCTGCTTCCGCGACGAAGATGCGCGCGCCGATCGCTCGCCGGGCGAGTTCTACCAGTTGGACATGGAGATGTCCTTCGTCACGCAGGACGATGTGTTCGCCGTCGTGGAAGACGTGCTGTACGGCGTGTTCAAGGAGTTCTCCGCCATCACGATGGACGCTCCGCCGTTTCGCCGCATCCCGTATGCGGAAGCTATGCTGCGCTACGGGTCGGACAAGCCCGATCTGCGGATCCCGTTCGAGATCATGGACGTGTCCGACCTGTTCGTCGAATCGAAGTTCAACGTCTTCCGCTCCGTCGTGCAGAAGGGCGGGGTCGTCCGGGCCCTGCCGGTGCCGGGAATCGCGGATAAGCCGCGCAGTTTCTTCGACAAGCTTGTCGAGTACGCACAGACGATCGGCGCCAAAGGCCTGGCCTACGTCGCGTGGCAGGGCGGCGTGGCGAAGGGCCCCGTGGCGAAGGTGCTGGGCGAGGCCGAGACGGCAGCCGTCGCCGCGCGTTGCGGGGCAAAGGACGGCGATGCCGTCTTCTTCGTCTCGGACACGGCGAAGAAGGCGAGCGCCATCGCGGGCGACATTCGGCTCAAGCTCGGGCGCGATCTGGATCGAATCGAGAAGGACGTGTTTCGCTTCTGCTGGATCGTCGACTTCCCCATGTTCGAATACGACGAGGAAGCCGGCCACAACGCCTTTTCGCACAACCCGTTCTCGATGCCGCAGGGCGGGATGGACGCGTTGCTGAACAAGGATCCCCTGGATGTGCTGGCCTACCAGTACGACATTGTGTGCAACGGGTGCGAACTGTCCAGCGGCGCCATCCGCAACCATCGCCTCGATGTCATGTACAAGGCCTTCGAGATTGCCGGGTACCCGAAGGAGACGGTGGCGGAGAAATTTCCCAGCCTGGCGAACGCCTTTGCCATGGGGGCGCCGCCTCATGGTGGCATCGCTCCGGGCGTGGACCGCATTGTGATGCTGCTGGCGGGGGAGACCAACATTCGCGAGGTCATAGCGTTCCCGATGAACCAGCGCGCGCAGGACCTGATGATGGGCGCTCCGTCCCCGGTCGCGCTGAAGCAACTCCGCGAGCTGCATATCAAGCTCAACCTCCCGCATCAGCACCAGGGAGCGAAAGAGCAGTTATCAGTAATCGGTGATCAGTAATCAGTGGAAAACCAATGACTGATCACTGAATATGCATCTCACCTACAGCCTCAATGTCCACCCCGGAGAGTCGCTGTCGGAGGTGCGGGCGGCGATCGGGCGGCATGCGACTCGGGTGAAGGCCGCCGTCTCGCCGGACCGGCCATTCGGGTTGGGTTTGCGGCTGGCGGCGGCCGCCGCACGGGAGCTGACCGCGCCCGGCGCGACGGCCGCGTTCGGCGCGGAGCTGGCCTCGCGAGGCATGTTCGCGTTCACAATCAACGGCTTTCCGTACGGCGCCTTCCACGGCGTGCGGGTCAAGGAGCGTGTCTACCGGCCCGACTGGCGCGACGACGCGCGGCTGGCGTACACGCTCAGTCTGGCCGAATCCCTTGCCGGACTACTGCCTGAGGGCGACGACGGAAGCATTAGCACGGTCCCATGCGGCTATGCGGCCGACATGCGTTCTCGCGACGATGCGTCGGCCGCGGCGCGCAACCTTGCCGACCTCGCGGCCGGGCTCGCCGCCATCGAGGAACGCACGGGCCGCGAAATTCACATCGGGATGGAACCTGAGCCGGGTTGCCTGCTCGAGACAACAGGCGACGTCCTGGATTTCTTCGAGCAGGTACTGACGGTGGATGGCGCGGCCCGCCTGTGCGAGGCGCACGGGCGCTCGCGTCAGGGCGCTCTCGATCTCCTGCGCCGCCACATCGGCATCTGCCTGGACACGTGCCACGTGGCGGTGGCTTTCGAGGAGCCCGCCGAGGCGCTTGCGACGCTGACCCGCGCGGGCATCCGCATCTCCAAAGTTCAGCTCAGCGCCGCCCCCGTCGTGCCCGCCGGCCGGTTTGCGCCGTCGGCGCTGGCGCCGTTTGCCAACCCGGTCTACCTCAGCCAGACGCGGATTCGGCGCACGGATGGTGTCGTGGATCACTTTGCCGACTTGCCGGAGGCCCTGGCCCGCGCGACCGAAACGCAACGGCGCGGTGAGTGGCGCGTTCACTGTCATGTTCCCCTCTACACCGAGAGCTCCGACACGCTCGGCACGACGGCCGGCTGGCTCTCGCCGGGCTTCTTCGACCTGCTCGGAAAATGCGGGGTCATGCATTGGGAGATCGAAACGTATACGTTCGACGTTTTGCCCGAGTCCCTGCGCGGCGCCGATGTCGCCGACAGCATCGCGCGCGAGTTCCGGTGGGTCGAAGACCGGTCGCGGCTGAACGAGTCGGTATTCGACAGCCGGTCGGGTGTGGCCGTGAAAGGCAGTTCCGCCGCCACCGGGTCCGCGAGTTCCGGGCCTAACGCGTGTCGGTTGTTCCCCGCCGACAAGCTTTCCTCAGACCATGCAGGAGACTCCGCTTGAGCGCCAGACCCGAAGTCGTTTTCTTTCTGCACATCGAGGGCGTGGGGGAGCAGGGCA
>JAQBFL010000293.1:0-5083 GCA_032123415.1 bacterium
CAACCAGCCGTCCTTCAAGAGACGTATCTCATCAAGCCGCGCTCCAACATCCAGCGGATCGAGTGGGCTGACGTGCTCGATGGAATCAAAGCGAACGAGTTTCCCATTGCGGTTCACGACGCCGACGCCCTGAATAAGAACCTTTTGGCCGGTTTGATAGCCGTTGAATGCTTCCAGGATCGTATCTCGGTGTTGCGGCGCGATCGGGGCTTTCACCTTGCGCCCGTCCGCCAACTGGATCTCGAATTGCATGTCGTCCTGGTCGGCTTCCGGAATCGAACCACGCACGGACGTTTCCTCCGCAATCTCCTTTGCGGCCGAACTGGCGTACACGAGCCGCCGCCGGCTTTCGCGCGTCAGTCTCGCTGGTTGATCGTGCGATGGTGTGGTAAACTCCATGGCTTCACCTTCCCGCAGGCTGCGGCCCATGCGGTCGAAGTAGTTCAGCGACTTCTCGGGCAGATGGTCAGTTATTGCTCCGCCCTTTTCCGCTGCGTCAACCGCCGCGACGATCGAGTCGCGGGCACGTTCGAAGTAGCTCTGATTCTCCAGCGGAAATAGGGTCATGGACGCGACCACCAGCGATATTACCGGGATAGCGCTGCCATCTTCAATGCCGGTCAACTTCAGTTCGATGCCGTCCGTGAATCCGCGTGGGGAGCGTTGGCGGTCGGGGTGGTCCTTAAGGAATTCACCTTTTGCCACTTCAATGATCATCTCCTCAAGCACGGCCAGATCCTTCAAGAATTCCAATGGTATCGCTGTGCCCTGGAACCGTTTGCCGACCAGCCGGGGTTTCAGAAAGTCATGTTCGTTCATGATTTCACCTCATTGGATACATCTCCCAAGATGCTCTCCAAGATTCCTTCACTCTCTTGCTCTACGGCCAAAATGTCCGCCTTGATCTCTTCGAGAGTTCGTAGGGCCTTGGGCTTGTAGAAGTAGCGGGTGAAGCTGATCTCATAGCCGATCTTGGTCTTGCTCTCGTCTATCCAGGCGTCGGGCACGTAGGGCAGGCACTCACGTTTGAAGAACGCCTCGATCCCCTCCTTCGCCGAGGCTTCGGAGGGCAAGCCGCCGGGAAGCCCCGATGGTGGCGCTTCAAGGAACGGGACCTGTTCGGTGTCCCGCAGATCGCTGTCGGGCTCGTACTCGACCGTCCCGTCCTTGAGCGTCTTCTTGATCACGGGCGGGGCTTCGGGGTCGCGCCAACTGACGGCGTCAATGATGGTTTTCTTGTCCGTCGCCGAGAGTTTGACCCCCAGTCTCCTCAAGGTGTGGCCAAACATGTCGAGAAAGACGTTATGATCCGGGTGCAGTTCATGGTCCAGTTCATCATCAATAGCGCGAGCAGTCTCCAGGAGCCGCTTGTCCCGGTCCCAGGTGAGTTCGTCCAACAGCCGCTTCCGGGTCTTCTCGGCGACCTTGGGCTTCGCCGCCTCGCCGCTTTCCTCGTCGGCCTCGCCTTCGCCCGCGTCGGTCTGTGTCAGCATGGCCTCGATGCCTTTGCGGACCTTGGTAAAGCGTTCGTAGAGGTCCGCCCCGAACCGGTCGTAGATGCGCCGACGCCAGTCCTCGTCCCCGGAAGCGAAACGCAAGCCCTCAATGGCCTTCTTCGTGAACTGGCTCCGCAGGCGCAGGGGCCGTTCGACGGTGATCTTCCAGTGGCCGAAAGCGGCTGTGGGGAAGATTTTCGATTGCTCCGTCTCTCGGAAGGCAAGGAAGGCTTCCGTGATCTGCCGAATGTGGTCTTCGGAAAGCTCGCAACTCTTCTGGCCGAGATTCTTGCGGAGCGGCTGAAACCAGGCGGTGGCGTCAATCAACTGGACCTTGCCCTTCCGGGCGGCTGGCTTGTTGTTGGTCAGCACCCAGATGTAGGTGGCAATGCCGGTGTTGTAGAACATGTCCAGCGGCACGGCGATCATGCCCTCAAGCCAGACGTTCACGATAAACCACCGGCGGATGTTGGACTCGCCCTGGCCGGCGTCGCCCGTGAATAGGGATGAGCCGTTGTGGACTTCGGCGATTCGGCTGCCCAGCGGGCTCTTCGGCGTGACCGGCTTCATCTTGCTGAGCATGTTCGCCAGAAACATCAACTGGCCGTCGCTGGAGCGGGTGACGAGGGAGAACGCCGGGTCGTCGGCATGGTTGACCACGAAGCGGGTGTCGCGCATTTCCTTCTTGTCGCCGTTGCACATGCGGTCCAGGTCCATCTTCCAACTCTTGCCGTAGGGCGGGTTGGAAAGCATGAAGTCGAAGGCTTGCGCCGGGAATCCATCGGCGGAAAGCGTGGAGCCGAACTTCATGTTCTCGGCCTCTTCGCCCTCGCCCTTGATGAGCAGGTCCGCCCGCGTGATGGCGTAGGTTTCGGGTTGGGATTCCTGGCCGTAGAGATGGATCGAGACTTCCTTGCCGCGCTTGGCCGCGAGCGCGAGCAAGGTTTCTTCCGCAACCGTCAACATCCCGCCGGTTCCGCAAGCGCCGTCGTACACGAGATAGGTCCCGGATTCGATCCGCTTGGCGATGGGCAGGAAGATCAGATTCGCCATGAGGCGCACAACGTCGCGCGGGGTGAAGTGCTCCCCGGCCTCCTCGTTGTTCTCCTCGTTGAATCGGCGGATGAGTTCCTCGAAGACCGTCCCCATCGAATGGTTGTCAAGGCCGGGCAGTTTCACGCCGCCCTGGCCGTCCAGAACCGGCTTCGGGCTGAGATTGATGTCCGGGGAAATGAACTTCGTGATGAGGTGGCCCAGCGCGTCCGCGTCCATCAGCGTCGGGATCTGGTTGTTGAACTTGAACTTGAGCAGGATCTCCTGGACGTTTGCGGAGAAGCCGCTCAGATACGCCTCAAAATTGGCTCGCAACTGCTTCGGGTTGTCGAGCAGGCGGCGCAGCGTGAACGGGGAGGCGTTGTAGAAGGCTTGCTTGGCCTCCTTGCAGAGCGCCGCATCCTGGTTCGCGACCTTCGCCCGGTCCAGATGTGCCTTCATCCGCAACACGGCGTCCTTCGTCGGCTCAAGCAGGGCATCCAGCCGGCGGATCACCGTCATGAGCAGGATCACGTCCCGGTACTTGCCCCGGACGTACACATCCCGGAGAACGTCATCCGCAATCCCCCAGATGAAGTTCACCAGTGTGTTGTGCTGCGTATGGTTCATCCTTCCCCCTTCCGGCCGGCGCCGCCCGTGTGAGAATCCGAGATGCGCGTTGGGCGTTGGTGGCCCGGCTTGCGCGGCGGGCGGAAGTCTTCCTTGCGGATGCCGTGGCGCTTCATCTTGTCGTACATGGCGCGCATGGTGAGGCCGGCCTGGGTGGCGGTGGCGCCGACGCGACCCTGGTTGCGCCGCAGTCCGGCCGTGACGTACTTGCGCTCCAGCGCCTTGGTGACCTGGGCGCGCAGCGCATTGAGCGTCATCTCGCTCCATTCCTCGGGCAGGGCCAGAAAGCGCCCCTCGCCGGCTATGCCATTCCCGTTGGTCGGCGGGGAGGTGGCCGACGCGCCGGCGACGTTCTCGGGGAGGTGAACGGTGTCGATGCGGCCGTGGTCGCACAGGATCGTGGCCCGTTCGATCACGTTGACGACCTCCCGCACGTTGCCCGGCCACTCGTAGAGCAGGAGCGCCTCCATGGCCGCGGGGGTGATGCCTTCCACGGCGTGGTTCATGCGTGTCCGGAAATGCTCGATATACCCCTCGACCAGGGACTGGATATCCTCGCGCCGTTCGCGCAGCGGCGGGACGGTCAGGGTCACGACGCCGAGACGGTAGTAGAGGTCCTGGCGGAAGCGGCGCGCGCGAACCTCCTCCTGCAAGTCGCGGTTGGACGCCGCCATGACGCGTACGTCGAGGTGGATGGGCTTTTCGCCGCCGACGCGTTGGATCGTATGATCCTGCAGGACGCGCAGCAATTTGACCTGGAGGTGCAGCGGCATCTCGCCGATCTCGTCCAGGAAGATCGTGCCGTTGTGGGCGATCTCGAAGGCGCCACGGCGCTCGCGCACCGCGCCGGTGAACGAACCGCGTTCGTGGCCGAACAGTTCGCTTTCGAGGAGACTCTCGGCCAGCGCGCCGCAGTTGACCGGGATAAAGGGGCCGGTGGCGCGCGGGCCTTCGGCGTGAATCGCGCGGGCGAGCCACTCCTTGCCGACCCCGGTCTCGCCGAGGATCAGCAGAGACGTATCGCTGCGCACCATGCGGCGCGCCACCTCGACCAACGCGCCCATGGCCGGGCTCTCGGTGACGAAGTCGGACAACTGGGCGTGTTCGCCGGACCGCGCATCGATCAGTGCCAGTTGCGTCCGGCTGCGGCTGCGCCGAATGAGCGTGTCGAAGACGCCGCGCAGCTCGTCGTCTTCGAGTCCGTCGAAGAGCACGGCGTCGCAGCCGGCTGCCAGCAGGGCGGCGCGTTCGGCGGCGTCCTCTTTCTCCACGACCACGACGGACGCCGGCACGCGGCGGTCCTCGGTCCACTGCCGCAGGCGCGGGGCCGCGCGGCGGCCGAGCAGACCGCCGTCGATCACGAGCATGTCGAAGGTGGCGGCCGCGAGAGCCTCATCCCGCAGCGTGCGCACGGTCAGCGTGTCGACGGCGACGTCGGCCCCGTGCAGCAGGCTCAGCAGGCGCTTGCACTGGCGCCGCCGCCGGCAGGCTACGAGGATGCGCAATATCATGCTCGTTCTCCGTGGCCGCCGCGATCATTTCAGCCGCGGCAACATGGGGCCGTGGGCGCGGATCAGATCGTCGCACAGGCGGCGGATCGCGTCCAGCGGCAGCTCGGACGCGGTATGCGGGTCGAGCATCGCGGCCTGGTACACCTTGTCGCGGCTGCGGGTCAGCGCGGCTTCGACCGTCAAGAGTTGCACGTTGATGTTGGTCCGGTTCAGGGCGGCGCACTGCTCCGGCAGGTCGCCTGAATAGCACCCCTGGACGCCGTTGCGGTCGACGAGGCAGGGCACTTCGACCACGGCCTTGCTCGGCAGGTTGGGGATGAACCCGCGGTTGAGCACATTGCCGCCGATGCGGAAGGGCACGTCGGTTTCCGCGGCCTCCATGATGTAGGCGCCGTACTCCTGCGTGCGCTTGTG
>JAQBFL010000294.1:0-5521 GCA_032123415.1 bacterium
CTATAGCGCTCACCGGAATGGACCCGCCCGTGCTCACGGGAATGGACCCAGGGGGTTACGCGGGCCGTGACGGGGCAGGGGTGCTCACGGGAATGGACCCGGCGAGATCGGCCTTGATTCGGCAGACTCGGTGAGTGTGGCGGCAGAAAGGGTCCTCGTCCTACCGCTGGACACGCACCCGCGTGTCGGGTAAGACGAGGACATGCCAAACAAGATCAGCATCGTAGGTCAGCGCCTGGGTTTGTAGCAAACGAAATCGGAGCGCATTTCGAGTTCCATCCAGATTGGCATCGCCGCAGCGCGGTGCGCGGTCTGGTACGGTCTTACTATGCCCAGATCCGGTCGCTGCTGCGCGAGCGACCCGAGCTACGGCCGTGCCTGAAGCGCTGCCGGCATTGCCGGATCCTGTTTCTGACCCATCCGCGTAACGCGGGTCGTTCCGATCTGCTCTGCGGCTTCGGGTGCCGGGAGGCGCATCGACGTCAACGCGACACCCGCCGGACCGCGGCGTACTACCTCAAACACCCCGAGAAGAAGCGTGACCAGAACCGTAAGCGGTATCTGCTGGCGGCACGAGCGGAGCGCAAGAGCGGCCCGCTCCCCCGAGACGAGGCGGCGGCCCCGATCGTGCATCATGTGCGTGTGATCGTCAGCTTGATCGAGAGGCGGCGGGTGGAGTGGCGCGAGATCGTCGCGATGCTGGCGAAAAAAGGGAGACAACACCGCATGGTCAAGCGGCGGCGAGGAGCGTATGGTCGGCGGCGGATTGAGGGAAGAGGTTCGTAGAGGCCATTGCCATGAGCGAAATCGAGTTATCGAGTCTGGATCTGCGATACGAGGGCTACCGGATGAGGAACCGGGCGGGCGAAGCGCGCCTGCTGGCCTCGATCTGCGAGCGCGGGATCGTGGAGTCCCTGGAGGGCGTGGAGGTCGAGGATAGCCATGTGCTGCTCAACGGGTTCAAGCGGTGGCGTTGCGCGCGGCGGCTGGGGTTGGCCACCGCGCCGTACGTCTCGCTGGGCGAGGATGCCGCGATGGGGATCGTGGCGTTGCTGCGCGCCTCCAACGACCGTGCGCTGTCGCTCTTGGAGCAGGCCGGTTTCGTGGACGAACTCAAGCGGCTGCACGGGATGAACCTCGCGCAGATCGCCGATGTGCTCTCGCGCAGCAAAGCCTGGGTCAGTCTGCGACTTGGGCTGGTGGCGGAGCTGCCCCCGGCGGTGCGCAGCAAGCTGTTTGCCGGGGCTTTTCCGGTGTATGCCTACATGTACAGCGTCCGTCCGTTTATGCGCATAAACGGCGCCGGTGTCGAAGCGGTCGAGTCGTTCGTCACGGCGCTCAGCGGCAAGGGCTTGAGCGTGCGGGAGATCGCTCACCTGGCGCAGGGGTACTTCCGCGGACCCGCGGCGCTGCGTGAGCAGATCGGCTCCGGCAACGTGGCGCTGCCGCTGCAGCGTCTGAAGCAGGCGGCCGAGCACGCCGATGGATGCACGCCTTTGGAGCAGGCCATGCTCAAGGACCTCGAGCTTGCTCAGAAAACCATGCAGCGGGTGATGGGCAAGAGTTCGGACCCGCGACTGCAAAGCGCGGCTTTTCGCGCGCAGGCGCAGTTGCTGCTGGCCGGTGTGCTGGGGCGCGCCACGGCGTTCTTTCAAAGCGTGAGGCAACTCCATGATCGATGCGGACAAGCGTAGCGCGGTTTTTGCCTTGCACCGCGACGGGATGGGCGTGCGGGATATCTCGCGGCGCCTGCAGTTGGGGCGCAATACGGTGCGCCGCATCATCCGGGCGCAGGGGCGGATGCCGGCGGCGGGGCATGCCGAGCGGGTGCGAATCGATCCGGCCTTACTCGAAGCGCTCTACAAGGACTGCGAAGGCCGCGCTCAGCGCGTGCACGAGAAACTGGTCGAGGAAGAGGGTGTCGCGGTGACCTACCCGACGTTGACCCGGCGGCTGCGAGAACTGGGCATCAGCGCACCAGCCAAGAGCCGCTGCGACCAGGTGCCCGACGAACCCGGCGCGGAGATGCAGCACGATACCACCGTCTACACGATCAAGCTCGACGGCAAGCCCGCCCGCCTGGTGGCCAGCCTGCTGTACCTGCGCTACTCCAAGCGCCGCTACCTGAAGTTCTACCGGGCGTTCAACCGCTTCCGGATGAAGTGCTTCCTGCACGAGGCGCTGACCTTCTGGGGCTACGCCGCGCGCGAATGCATCATCGACAACACCAACCTGGCGCGGCTGCGCGGCTCGGGCGCGACGGCGCTGATCGTGCCGGAGATGGAGCGCTTCGGCGCCTCCTACGGCTTTCGGTTCCTCTGCCATGCCCTCCGCCATGCCAACCGCAAAGCCGGCGAGGAACGGAGTTTTTGGACCGTGGAAACCAACTTCCTGCCCGGCCGCACGTTCCAGAGTCTGGAGGACCTCAACGCGCAAGCCTTGGAGTGGGCCACGGTGCGCATGGAGCATCGGCCCCAAGGCAAGGCCAGACTGGTTCCGGCCAAAGCCTTCGAGCACGAATACCGCTTCCTGCTCGAACTGCCGGGGCATCTGCCGGCGCCCTATCAGGTTCACGAGCGTGGCACGGATCAATACGGCTATGCCGCCTTCGAGGGCAACTATTACTGGGTGCCGGGCACGAAACGCGAAGATGTCAAAGTCCTGCACTACGCCGATCGGCTCACACTGTACCACGCCCGGGAATGCCTGGCCGAATATCCTTTGCCTGCCGACGGCGTTAAGAACGCCAAGTTCGCGCCCCCCGGCCAGCCCCAGCCCCGGCACAACCCGTCCAACCGCCGCCGTCCCACCGAGGAGGAAGAGAAGCGGCTGCGGGCCATGGGCGAAAGCGTCGGCCGTTACCTGGACTTCGCGCTCAAGCCTAAAGGCATCGAGCGGCATCGGTTCCTGCGCGGGCTTTTCGCCCTGAGCCGCGAGATCAGCCCGGAGGTCTTCCTCCGCACGATCGAGCGAGCCCTGCGCTATCGCATCGTGGCGATGGATACGCTGCGGCGCATGGCCCTGCTGCTTATGGATGCCTCCGAACAGCCCCTGCCCGCCGTGGACGTCGACGAGAGCTTCCGCACGCGGGACGCTTATCTGGAGGGCCGCCTGACCGACGCGCCCGACTTTTCGCGCTACAACCAAATCCTGGAGAACGACGATGAATGATCCACGCGAGGCGATGCTGAAATATCTGCGCATGGGCGGCCTGCTGACCCATTGGGAGCAAACCCTGGCTGCGGCCGCCAAAGGCCGCTTCTCCCACGCCCGACTGCTCGACTACGTGATCGAGCAGGAATACAAGCTCAAGCGTGAGCACGCCCGCCAGTACCGCCTGCAACGCGCCCATATCCCCGAAACGTTGCTGATGGAGACCTATCCGTTCCAGAAACAGCCCAAACTCAACCGCAAGGCCCTGCTGTCGATCTACGATGCCTTCGACTACATGGCCAACGCGCAGAACCTCATCTGGGTCGGCCCGACCGGTTGCGGCAAGACCGGCCTGGCCACCGCCTTCCTCATCGACGCGATCAACCGCGGCCACAGCGGCCGGTTCGTCACCTTCGCCGAACTCGTCGGCGACCTGCGCGCCTCCGGCGCCGACTACTCCGAAGCCAAGGTGCTCAAGCAGTACCTTGCCCCCGACTGCCTGCTCATCGACGAAATCGGCTACATCGAGATCGAGCCCGCCCAGGTCGGGTTGTTCTTCAACCTGATGCAGCGGCGCCACCGCAAGCGGCCCACCCTGATCACCTCCAACCTCGGCTTCGACGACTGGCGCTCGTTCCTGAAGAACGATCACCTCACCGTCGCCCTCATCGATCGACTGACCTCCAACAGCTACGTCTTCAATATGAAGGACTGCTGCGGCCTGCGGCCCGAGCCACTGCCCATCTCATGAACACACCGACCGGCCGGCAACGAACGGATCGCCTGCGCGCCATGCCCCTGACGGACATCCTGCGCGCCATCGACGCCCAGCCCGACCCGCACGACCCGGTCAAGTGGCACACGCCGCGCGGCGTGCTCTCGGTCAACGGCGCCAAGTTCTTCAACTGGAACGAGGCCGCCGGTGGGGGTGGCGCCATCGACCTGGTCATGCATCTGAAGGGCCTGTGCTTCAAGGATGCCATGGACTGGCTCGCACAACGCTTTCCCACGACGGCCCCACAGCCCCAGGTCGCACCGGCTTCTCAAAGTGCACCGCGGCTGCCATCGCCTCAGCCGGCTCATCTCGGCCGCGTCACACGCTACCTCATCGAGCAACGCCGCCTGCCGGCAGCACTCCTTGCGCAGCTCCTGCAAACCGGCCGTCTGTATGCCGACGCCCGCGCCAATGCCGTCTTCCTGCTGCTCGGTAATGACCACCGCGCCGTCGGAGCCGAGCTTCGCGGCACGACCGAGGCCCCATGGCGCGGCTTGGCGCCGGGTTCCCGCAAGGACCTTGGGTACTTCTCCTGCGGCCCTACGCTGGCCCACGAACTGGTCCTGTGCGAATCCGCCATCGACGCCATCAGTTGCCGCACCCTCTACCCCCAGCGCCTGTGCATCTCCACAGCGGGCGCCCGCGCCAATCCCGCCTGGCTGCCCGCCATCCTCGCCCGTGGCCTGACCACCTACTGCGGCTTCGATGCCGATCCCACCGGTGAGCATATGGCTCAGGCCATGATCGCCCTGCATCCCTCCATCCAGCGCCTCCGCCCGTCGCACCACGACTGGAACGACACCCTTCGCGCGCGCGCCTGAACCCCTCCCAGCCCCTACTCGGAAAGCACCCCTACTCGGAAAGAATAAAAGCTGCCCTCCATCAACTCAACAGATGGGTCCATTGACATGAGCACAGGTGGGTCCATTTACGTGAGCGCCATAGGTCAAGGAAGAGACAATGACGAAAGAACTGGCAATCATGTGGTGTGCATGGGTTGCACTGGTGTTCACACCCCCATGCCACGGTGAGGACAAGCGCGTGGCCGCAGCGCGACGCCAGATCGGTCGGGAGAGTCCGGTCCTACTCCAGATGGTGGACCAGGCTTCGATTGTCGCTCATGTAGTCGTCACCAATCTCGAATTTGCCAAGTACGGATCAGTGACCGGCAACAGGGCATGCACGCTCGCGTGTTCTGTCGTGGAGATGGTCAAGGGGCCAACCAATGAGACCTCGTTACTGGTCACGACCTGGCTGAAATGGGCCGAGCACCAGCGATTCACGGCGGGAACCAACTACATCGTCTTCATCACCTCGCAGAACGGCGAGAAGGAACTCTTCAGAGATCGCGATCATTTGACCGATCACTGGCTTGGCATTCAACCGTACGATCAGCAGTTGATGGCCGAACTGCGAACGCTCCTCGGGAAGGAACAGACTTCGCGTCGACGCACAGATCAGACGAAGCAACCTGACAATTCCGCAGAAGACGTGAGGGTCAAGATCGAATAGGACGGACCGAACAACGCCTCGCAACGTATTGCTCACCCTGGCGGGTTCGCAAACGTTGAAGGTGGACGTTCGAGCATGAGA
>JAQBFL010000295.1:0-3714 GCA_032123415.1 bacterium
GCTGGGAGTGCCAGACCGGTTCCACTATGAAGAACACCATGGTGGACACGAACTTGACAAGTCGGACCAGAACATCGACTTTCTCTGTCGACATCTGGGAGCAGACCAATAGGCGAACAAGTCGGATGCAGGCGGCAGATAGCCGCGCCTGATCCGCAACGTGGCAGAAGGAAAGGATAGACATGAACAACGGCGATGGCTCATCACACGTCCAACCAGGGGAAATGGCCGGTATCCGAGCTTGGATTGACTTGCTCATCCGTGCGAAGGACCGGTCAGCCGACGCACCGATGGAGACGCTGGAGCGCCATTCGGCCGACGTGCCCTTCAGCTTTGCCTGCGGCGTCCGGTCCAGTCGGGAATGGCTGAAGGCGCAGGACGCCAATCTCGATAGTGGCGAATGGTTGGAAGGCAAGCGGCTTCACTCCTTGCGCTGGCGCGATCCGGAGTCGGCTCTTTCGTGCGCCATGGAACTGACGGAATTCAAAGACTTTCCGGCCATGGAATGGGTCATACGACTGCGAAACGACGGTGCCGGAGAAACGGCGCCCCTCGCCCAATTCAAGGCGCTCGATACCTTTTGGAAACGTGCCAAGGACGGCGAGATGACGGAACTGCGCCGCTCGTATGGCAGCGACGGACGTTATGACGATTTTCAGTATGTGCGCGATGAAATGCGGCAGTCCATGTGGGACGCGAAACGCACCATTCGCATGGACAGCGCCGCCAACGCAACCTTACGGAACGCGCGGGGCGGGTCGATGCCGGGGTTGCCCACGGATCAGCGTCCCTCCGCGACCTGGCTGCCGTTCTTCAATCTATGCACGGGGGCCGACGGCTTGTTCGTGGCTCTGGGGTGGAGCGGGCGCTGGTTCGCGGAGTTCGCGCATGACGGGAACGGGTTGACCGGCATCTCCGCCGGCATGGAACACCTGGACCTACGGCTGCGTCCCGGCGAGGAGATCCGTTCGCCGCGCATCGCATTGATGCATTGGCAGGGAGCGTCGGATTGCGGACATAATCTCTGGCGCCGCTTCGTGCTGGAGCACCACAGTCCCACGGTCAACGGCCGGCCGGTGCAGATGCCGGTCTGCAACGGGAGCTGGGGCGGCACGCCGACGCCGGGGCATCTCGATGCCATCGAGACGATCCGCCGGCAAGGGCTGTCGTATGACTATTACTGGGTGGATGCCGGCTGGTACGGCACTTCAACCAAGCCATGCCCCAGCGTCTTCGACGGCGACTGGGGGATCGTCGGCGACTGGCGCGTCAACCCGCTCTATCATCCGCAGGGGCTCAAGCCCGTCAGCGAGGCCGCGCACGGGGCCGGGATGAAGTTCCTGCTGTGGATCGAGCCGGAGCGCGCCGTATACGGCACGCCGGTGACTCTGGAACACCCGGAATGGTTCCTGCGCACGGCCAAGGAGCCACCGAAGCCTGGCGAGGGCATGCTGCTCAATCTCGCCCATCCCGATGCCTGGAAGTGGGCGGTGGAAACGGTCTCGTCGTTGATCGCGGAGAACGGCATCGACTGCTACCGCGAGGATTTCAACATGGATCCCGGACCCTACTGGGATGCCGCCGAAGAGGCGGGCCGCAAGGGCTGGCTGGAAATCCGTTTTGTCGAGGGGCTCTACTGCTTCTGGGACGAACTTCGACGGCGTCATCCCCACCTGCTGATCGACAACTGCGCCAGCGGCGGCCGCCGCCTGGAATTGGAGACGGTCAGCCGCAGCGTGCCGTTGTGGCGAACCGACTACAACTGTTTCCCGTACACGCGGGCCGAGGCTTCGCAGGTTCACACCGCCGGGCTGCAGCTCTGGCTGCCGCTGAACAGCAGCAGTCCGGCCGCCAAGCCGGGCGACACGTATCAGGTCCGCTCCGCCTACTCGGCGGGGCTCATTCTCAGTCTGAACGAGTTCGGCGACAGCGATCTCAAGGCCCCGGATTTCGATGGTGAGTGGTTTCGTCGCCGGCTATCCGAATTCCGGCGCCTGCGTCCGTTTTTCCAGGGCGACTTCTACCTTCTGACGCGCTGCGTATTCGATATGGACTCCTGGCTGGTGTACCAACTGCTCCTGCCCGACAAGCAGGAGGGCGCGATCCTGGCCTTCCGCAGGCCCGAAAGCCCGATGACCTCCGGCTGTTTCCAGCTTCGCGGTCTGGACGCGGGGGGAACCTATGCGTTTGAGGATGCCGATGGGGGTAAGACCTTGCAGGCGAGTGGACGGCCGTTGCTGGAAAAGGGATTGGATATAATCATCGACACTCCGCGCTCCAGCCGGTTGCTTTTCTACAAAGAAACAAAGAGGAAAACAGCATGAACCCAGCTCGAATTCTGACAGTATGCATGACGGCGATGCTCGTGGCCACCTCCGACGCGTCCGCGGCGGAGCCGGCGCCCGACCCGCGGACGTCCGTGATGCCGATCTACACACTGCCCGCAAGCGCCGCGGCCGACGGCAAGCTGGCCGACTGGGCGGGCATCCCACCCGTCCCGGCGGAGCGGTTCGGGATCGAGCCCTACACTGCGAGTCCCGACCCGGCGAAGCGGCCGGCGCCGGACAATTTCGCGCCCACGCTCCGCTGCGGCATGAAGCCGGGCAGCCCGGACCTGTACTTCCTGATCGTGGTGCAGGACTCGCGGCGTTACACCGAGCCAAAGGTGAGCTGGGTCGAAGGCGACCGCGTCGAGATGTACCTCGACTTCGGCCGCCAGGCGCGCGATGAGCAGCAGCCCGACTGGTGGAAGGGCAAGGATCGCAATCGGTTCGCCAACCCGCCCGGCATGGGCCAGTTCGCGCTGGGGCCGCAGACGCAGGCGTTCGCCGCGCAGGCCTGGACCGCGGCCGACGCCGCCAAGTGGAAATACGACTACGCCTGCGTGCCGGTCGAGGGCGGCACCGCCTACGAGCTGCGGGTCGACGGGCAGAGCGTGCTCGACGCGCTGGGCGCCAAGACCCTGCCCGAACGCGCAGGCTTCCACCTGACCCTCGACGACCAGGACTCCCCGCTGGTGGTGCGCACCTACAGCTGGAAAAACCCCGGCGACCACGCGTGGCTGTTCACCCGCGATGGGATGGTATTTAGGTACACCGACGGGTATGGGCTGCTGTCGCTGCGGCCCCAGCCGACCGACGCTGGCGCCGCCGCGCCGCGGCCGAAGTCGTTGCCGGAGCTGTTCGGGCCCGATCCCACCGCGGCGCAGATCGAGCAGGCGATCGGCACGCTGCCGGCGGAACGGCTGGCCGACCTGGTCTACTGGGCCGGGCTCAGCAACACCCAGTTCACACCGGCAATGGTCAAAGCGCTCATGCAGGTCAGCTCGCCGCTGGTGCGCGAGGAGTGCCTGGCCGTGCTGTGCTACACCGCGCAGCCGAAGGAAGCGGCGCAGGCGGCGTGCCAGGCCGCGTACGCCGCGACCGATGCCAACTCGCAGTCGCCGAACGTGGCGTTCCTCGCCAACCTGGTCAACGAGAAGTACGCGCTCGGGTTCGTGCCGGAGGTGACGAAGCTGGCCGCCGATCCCGATCTGACCGTCGCCATCTCGGCGGCGCGGGCGCTGGCGAAGGTCGGCGCGGCCGCCGACATCGCGCCACTGGAGCAGACCATCACGGCACGGCTCGCCGATCTGAGGGGCTTGGCCACGATATCCAAGGATAATCATAACGAAGAGGTTAGATGGAGCGGCATGGGGCGCATGGTGGAAGTGTT
>JAQBFL010000296.1:0-4106 GCA_032123415.1 bacterium
CAAATTTGCAATCAATCGCCAACTGCCTGCTATCGAAGTTGGCGACACCCTCATCATTCACGACACTGGCGCACACGGCCACGCCATGGGCTTCAACTACAACGGCAAGACCCGGTCGGCCGAACTGCTCCTGCGCGAGGACGGTTCCGTCGTCCAGATCCGCCGCGCCGAGACCCCCGAGGACTTGTTCGCCACCCTTGATTGCAGCGGTCTGGTGTCGTTCGAAGTGTGATCACACGTTGAACAGGAAGTGGCAGATGTCGCCGTCTTCGATGACGTAGTCCCGACCGCGTGTCTGCATCTTGCCGTGTTCGCGCGCCTTGGCCTCGGACCCGGCCTCCACAAAGTCATCGAACTTGACGACCTCGACGCGGATAAAGCCGCGCTGCAGGTCGCTGTGGATACGGCCCGCCGCGAACGGCGCCGTCGCGCCCTTGCGGATGGTCCACGCGCGGCACTCATCCTTGCCGGTCGTGTAGAAGGACATCAGCCCCAGCGCGTCGTAGACCGCCGCGTTCATGCGGTCCAGTCCCGACGAGTCCAACCCGGCGGCTTCGAGGAATGCCTGGCGTTCGCCCGGATCCTCGATGCCCATGATCTCGCGCTCGATCAGGCACGAGACAGCCAGCGCGCCCGATCCGCCCGGCGTCGCAAGGTCCTTCTCCGCGACGTTCAGAACCGCGAGCACGGGAAGGAATGTGATCAGCTCCAGGCTGCTCACCGCCGCGGTCTCGGCCTCGGTGAGCGAGGCTTCTCGCGCCGGCCGGCCGGCCTCCAGCAACCGCATGGTCTTGCCCAGCGCAATCTCTTCGACCTGCTGGTCCGGCCGCAACCCCCCGCGCTTCTCCTTCGCCAGGCGGTCGAGCCGCTTTTCGACGATCTCCATGTCCGCCAGCAGCACTTCGCTCTCGAGATACGCCTTGTCCCGCGCCGCATCGACGCCCCCCGCGGGGTGATAGACGCTGTTGTCCGGGAACGCCCGCACGACGAGGCACAGCAGGTCGCACTTGCGCGCCGAATCGAGCCACCCGCGCGACCGCTCGTTGAAGGGCACGTCCGGGCACAGGACGAAGCGGTTCTCCGCGTACACCGTCCGCCGCGGTTGACAGATCTCCGCCAGCGCGTCGACGCGCTTGTCCTTAACCGACGCCGCGCCCTCGACGGCCTCGTCCGGTTTGCGCGAGGCCGGCACGCCCCGCCCGGTCAACAACTCGAACAACGACTTCTTGCCGGCCTGGGCCAGTCCCAATAGTGCAACTTTCATACCCCAGTCCATACCATGCGCCGCGTCAAACGGCAATCCGAATGTCACGCGCGCCTCACGCAAACGCGCGGACGGAGCGGATGTCAGGAAGGTCGGCCAGGCACATGAGCAGGCGGTCGACGCCCAACGCCGCCCCGCCCGCGCGAGGCATGCGGGGCAATGCGTCGAGGAAGGCGGCATCGGCGGGATAGACAGCCTGCCCCCGGCCCCTGCGCTCCCCGGCCCACCGTTCGAATCGCGCCGCCTGTTCCGCGGCATCGGTCAGTTCGGAAAAGGCGTTGGCCAGTTCCATGCCGCACAGGTACAGCTCCCATCGCTCGGCCACCGGTCGCGGACCGCCCGCGCACCGCGCCATGGCAGCCGCCTCGACGGGATAGTCGATCAAGACCGTGGGACGATCCGCCGGCAACGCCGGTTCGATCTTGCCGACCAGGTCGAGGTCGAAACGGTCAGGGTCGAACGCCGCCACCGGATCCCACCCGGCCAGACGCCGGAACGTCTCGCTGACGGTCCACCGCGGCCAGGGCGGCGTCAGGTCCACGCGCACGCCCGCGCGGACGAAAGCGCACCCGCCACACAGCCGCGCCGCCACGGCGCACAGCAGGTTTTCGGCATCGGCCAGCACGTCCAGATAGCCGCCCGGCGCCCGATACCACTCGAGCATGGCGTACTCGGGGTGGTGGAAGGTTCCCCGCTCGCCGCGGCGAAAGCACGGCCCCAGTTCGTAGACACGGTCCATGCCCTCGGCCAGCAGCCGTTTGAGATGCAGCTCGGGGGATGTCCGGAGGAATGAGTCGCCGCTG
This sequence comes from bacterium, assembly GCA_032123415.1. Taxonomy (GTDB): domain Bacteria; phylum Verrucomicrobiota; class Kiritimatiellia; order UBA8416; family JADHWI01; genus JAQBFL01. The sequence continues at coordinate 2,068 of JAQBFL010000296.1, forward strand.
GGCTCGGCATCGATATGAGGCTCATTCGGCGGGCAGTCCAGTCGCAGCGGCGTCTCGACCTCCACGAAGCCCGCCTGGTCGAAGTGCGCGCGGATGGCGCGCAGCAGCGCCGCCCTGCTCCGCAGGGTCGAGACGGACGCTCCACGGGTAGACGAGGCGGCGGCCATCGCTCAGCGCCCGATCATCGCTTGTTGACCCGTTCGCAGTAGTCGCCCGTGCGCGTGTCGATGCGCACGATATCGCCCTGGTTGACGAACAGCGGCACGTGGATTTCGTACCCGCCTGCGATCTGCGCCGGCTTGAGCACGTTGGTGGCGGTGTTGCCGCGCGCGCCGGGCTCGGTGTGCACCACTTCCTTCTCCACGAAATTCGGCAGCGACACATCCACGGGCTCGCCGTTGTGGAACAGCACGTCCACGGGCATATCTTCATCCAGGAAGAAACGGTTGTTCCGCAGCACGTCGGCGCCCACGACCACCTGTTCGTAGCCCTCGTCGAGGAAGATGAATCGATCGCCCTCGGCGTAGGAGTAGCGCACGCGCTTCTCCTCGAGGTTCGGCTTGTCGATCGTGTCGTTGGACCGGTAGGACTTGGGGAACGTGGAGCCCGTCAGCATGTTCTTCAACCGGCAGTTGTAGATGGACTGCCCCTTGCCCGGCTTGGTGAAGTTAAACTCCGTAATGATGTAGGGCACACCGTCGACCTCGACGCGAAGCCCCTTCCTCAAATCCGCTGCCGTATACATGACGTTCTCCGTTTTCTCTCCCGCAGCCGCCTTCCGGCCACCTTCCCGGTGTCCGAATCGAAGCGGGCAGACAATACCCGCAGTAGCCGTGATCTGTCAACCCAAAGACGGCGCGTTTCCCTTCCTGGGTGCGATTTTAAATGGTTTCTTGAGTTCCCTTAGCGTCAGGAAACGGTCCCGAGCCGACATTCCGGCGCGCATGGTCGAGCGCGGATCGCCCGTAACCAGCGGATGCCAGCCGGGCAGAGGCCGCCCGTAAGCGCGGCGGCGGTACGCACAGGTCGGGGGCAACATGCGGCACAGGGACCGCACATTGTCCGGCGTCAGCTTCACGCACTCGGGAACCAGGCGGCTGCGGTTGGCGTAGTCCGAGCACCGGCAGGTTTGCGCATCGAAGAGCGAACAGGCCACGTTCGTCAGGAGCACTTCTCCCGTGTCCTCATCCTGCAGTTTGTGCGAGCAGCACATCCCGCAGCCGTCGCAGAGGCGCTCCCATTCGGCCGCGGTCAGTTCGGTCAGGCGCTTCGACCGCCAGAACGATCCGGGTCTCCTCGCCGCCCCGGCCTGTCGATCCCCACGCGCCACGCGCCGGCCCTGCCTCTCTAGACCGCGATCATGACGAAGACCATGACGAAGATCGCCACGGTTTCGATCACGCCCAGCACGGCGAGGTAGTTCGTGAACCCCTGTCCCGTGTCCGCCAGCGCATGGGCGGCGGCGGCGCCCGCCCGCCCCTGCATCCACGCGGATACGCCGATCGCCAGCCCGGCGAACACTCCGGCGCCGATCAACCCCGGAAACGCACCGGCTTCGACCGACTTGTCCGCCAGGGCAAACATCAGGATCATGCCGTAGATCGTCTGCGAAAGCGGAGCCCCGACAAACGTGATCAACATGAAGGGCGCGGCCTTGTTCTGCGCGTAGCACTTCTTCCACGCGCCGACCGCCGCCGCCCCGGCGGCCCCCGTCCCCAGCGCCGACCCGATCGCCGAAAGGCTGATGGCCGCCGCCGCTCCCACTTTTCCCAACGATGCCGCGATTTCCGTAGTCATTTAGTGCTTTCTCCTGGCTGCCGCAATTCACCCGCTCGATCGGAAGATTACGCCGCACGCCGCCGCTTCGCAAGACCTTCTTCTGGGTGCCTCCGCCATTCTCATTTCGGCGCTCCTTTCGATTTCGGACGTTCTGTCAAAGCTGACAGCACGTTTTCCTGTCTAACGCTTGTCTTTTCAGGAGGGCTGCGCCTTCTCCTCCCTTTTCCCGTCCATTCTGGAGGGTCGGGCTCCGTCCCGAC
>JAQBFL010000297.1:0-4012 GCA_032123415.1 bacterium
CCGGTGAGCTCCGTCAGCCAGTTCGCGTGGGTGTGTTCAATTCCCAGTTCGGGGCGCAACGTGTAGCGGTTCTCGCCCAAGTTAAGCAGCTTGTCATGATCATACTCGCCCAGCGGCGCCTGCACGCTCAGGCCCAGACCAACGATGGTATTCTCCGGATGATCGGCTCGGTAGTCGGCAAACGCCGCGCCGTTCAGCGGCGGAGCGCCCGCCAGGCTTATGGCGAACCGGGCGGTTGGGTCGGCGAAGCCATCCCTCGTCGCCGAAGCCGGTGCGCCCTGCAGGATGCCGTCCCATTGCGCGTGTTGATAGGGCGCCGTGATCTCCACCCGCGCGGAATGCACGCCCAGCGCGAAGGTCCGAATGAATTTCGTGGCGACCGTGTGGAGGTCGAGTGTGACATCCTCCAGTTGCAGCACCGGATCGAGGCGGACGTCGGCCGCGGTAAAGGCATAGCCTGCTCCGGCAAAGGTGACGTTTGCGGGCAGGTGGCTCCAGCGGCGGGGTTCAAGATCCTGTCCGGCGAGGGGTAGCGCGAAACACAGCAACAAAAGGAGCGCGGCGACGAAAGGCGACCTCATGCCGGACCAGCCGAAGCCGTCGGATTCCCCGGTTCTGTTTGCGGCCAGACTGTCAGCGGCATCAACCATACGGTTACCTGGACCTTGCCGGGTAAGGATAGTGCCGCAGGAGTTCACGGACCACGTCGTCACACCGCGCCTGCTTTCTCTCATCCGGCAGCGTCAGATCAATGTCGGCCTTGATGGCGCCCCGCCAGAGCAGGCGTCCGGTCTCCCTCGCGACGATGTCCACAATGAGCACTCCGGTGCTGTAGTTGAGAGGTGGCGCGCTGTCAGCGCGGTCCGGGAACGAGAGCAGTGTCCCATAGGCCGCGTTGAGCTCGGCTTCGTCCATCGAAGCCCCTGACAGGAGGGCGAAGCCAACAAGATAGTCTGGATCCTGATTCGTATAGGTGAAGCCCTTCGCCGAGAGAGCCTCGCGCAGGGAACGGTGCAGGCGCTCCTCAACGTCCGACAGGGAAACCTTGTGTTCGGGGGCGACGCGAGCCAAGCGGAGGCCCCAGCCGAAGGCGCCGGTGACCGGCAGGGCGCGCGTGGTGTCGAACAGAACATGAATCGACGGGTTGGTTATCCCTTCCATGGGCCGCACGTCGCCGGCGTCGTGGATCATTTGGCAGCCCGACAAGACCGCGCTCAGAACCAGGGCGAAGAGGATGAACGGACGGGGCGGGGTCATGTGTTGCCTCGCTGCTTGGCGTCAAGCTGTCGGGTGAGTTCCTCGGCGATCAGTTGATGGAGCGTTTCCGACTTTCTGAGATCACCATCCGTGCCGATTCGCATCCGAAAGGCCGTCTGTTTGGGCCCCGCCGCATCCAGGTGCACCACAATGCCGTCGCCGTTCTGAGCTGCGGCCTGCAAATGGCCCGATAGAGCATCTCGATCTCCGGACAGCAGTTGAAAGCCATTGCTCTTCAGGGCCGTGGCGGATGCCCGCCACACGTCGTCGACCGTGCCGGGGCAGGTCGTCTTGAAGTCGCCGCCCACGTAAACGACTGAACTCGCGCGGTCGCCCCCGCTGGAAACGACGGAGCCAACACCTGTTACCGCGGCTTCCCCGGTCTTATAGACGCCATAGCCCACGAGGCCGACGGCGCCGACCGCCACGACGGTCGTTCCAATAAGGAGTCGACAGCCCTGCAGAATGCCGCACATGGCGGCAAGCAGCAGTGTTTGGGCCATGGGGCGCCGGGCGGCAGCGTGCAGGGTCTGCACCGCTCGGTAAATCGGATCGGATCGATCTCTCATGCTGGCCTATGGATAGCCGAGCGCAGCGGCAACGTCAATCAGATTCGGTGACTCTCGTGCTTGACCCATTCGCCTACGGTCCGCTATCTTTGTGCCATGAGTTCGCTTCTTAAACCCGGTCTCGTCGGTAGTGTGTCCACGCCGTCCGGCACGGGTCAATCCTCGGCGGATTCGGAAGCGCGCTTCAGGAGCATCTTCATTGCCCATCTGAAGTCTGACGGGTATTCGGAGGCGGAAGCCTGCCGGCTGATCTTCAAGACACCCGCCCCCTTTCACATGCCGCCATCCGGCGAGAACGGCCTGGCGCTGCTCGACGCATTCCGGAATCACTATCAGAATCAATTGCCCTACAGTTGGTACTTCGAAGGACTGCAGCGGGAGACCGATTCGGACGCCAGCGCTCAGAAGGTTCCATCTCGGCCGGTGACCTTCATTGTGGTTCCGGGGATCTTTGGCGAGTTCATCGACCAACTCCCTTTTCAGTCGGTCTTGGGCGCCAATAGCTCGCTCTTCGCAATAAAGTGGACGTCCGCCCTGAAGCGGGTCCAAGATCAGCGGTATAGTCTTCTCAACCTCGATAGCGTCGCACGGCCGCTGGATCAATTGGTGAAGATCGGCAGCATCGATCAGGGCGGGCGCGCGTTCTGCAACGTCATCGTCCTCAGAGCCGGAGGCGGTTCGCTGGAAACGCTAGGCAGTCTGGAATCCAACGTGGAGGTCTATCGGCGACGCCTGGAGAAGGTCTTCAACGTCATCGATGAGGACACCGACATCTACCTGGTCGGCTACTCCAGGGGCCTGGCGGTCGCCCTCGCGCTGGTCAGCGCGCTGCACGAGGATAACAAGGCCGGCAAGCTCTCCCCTGCCAGCCGTGCATGGTACAGCAAGCTCAGGGGTGTTGTTGGCCTTGGGGGTGTGTTCTATGGGGCCAAGTTTGCCCAGGATGTGCTGAGCGGGGAAGCGGGGGCCACCAGCAGTATCGTCGCCCTCCTACGCGACACCGTAGACCGGTTCCAGATCGTCCCCGATGGCGCCAATAGCAGGGAAAAGGGCAGGATCATTGGCCACAACGTGGCCGCCTGGTCTCAGTTCCTGATGCGCGTGTCGGCAGCCGAGCGTGCAGAAGTAGCCGACGAAAAGTCGTTCCTCGACAACGACTTGCCGAAGGCCTATGCCAGCGAACGCAAATTCCGTTTGGGGAGACTGCAAATGTCACCCCCCAATGCCGCGGGTATCTTCAGCCTCGTCAACGGATTCTTCCGGAAGACGTTTGAGTTCGCGACCTTGGTTTCCCGTTACAACGATCATGTCCTGGGTCTGAAACAACTTGTGGGCGCGGTCATTACCGGCGTGGAGACCCTTACCCCAAGGGCGCGAGACGCATGGTGGCGAACCCATGAACTCCCGAAGGACCTGTTGCTGTTTTCCGTCACGGGGACGATGCCGGACGCGTACTTGAATGGCTTCTTTTCTCCGCTCAATTCCTTCGCCGGGTTCGGCGCCAAGTCATCGGATTATGATGTGCTTCTGAGATCCGGCTACTACGATGCAACGGCGAGCGAGAATACCCAGATCAACGACTCGCAGGTTTCGCACTTCGCGTCACGATACTGGGAGCAGATGTACCCCAACCATCGCTACACACATCACTATCTCGGAGTTCTTGGCACTCATCACTGGGGCATGGCTTTCCCGTTCATGGTCAGGGATGAGCACCGCAACCGTTTCCCCCGGCGAATCCTGCTCAAATCCCTATCCGTGTTCATCGGGTCTCTGCAGCAGTAAGCCGCGGAGCGGAATGCGGGCGAAAGCTTCCTGTGATCTGAGGCGCTTGCAAAACCCTTCCGCGGCTCACCGCAGGTTCGCCCTCCATTCAACAATCCATCGTATTTCCGCATCTGGAGGGCGAGGCTGTGCCGAGCCGTTGTTTTTCGAATGGTCTTGCAAGCGCCTCTTCTGATAGACGATCAGTTTCTCATGCCCAAACAGTTCTGCCATTGCTGCATCCCCACACTTAAACCTACACTTAAACCCTGTCTTAAACGGCACACTTACTCCACCTGCTTACTCGCTCAAAGGGGTATCCACTTAACGCAAGTACCCCCCATATGTAGTGTTATGGCGTGTCTTTCACTTAGTCACCACTCTTACTCCCACACTTAGTCCCATTCTTAGTCGAGTACCCT
>JAQBFL010000298.1:0-2597 GCA_032123415.1 bacterium
CTATCCGATAATTTGACCGCCGATGACGACAATGTGACGCATCGTGTACACGCCAACCAGTAACAGAATCGAGGCCGCCGCACGTAGCAATGCACCCCCCTTGCCCGCGGCCAGGAGCAGGGCGGGGATCGCCGAACCGGCCACGACCTGCAGTGCCCAGAACGCCATGCTGTACTGGCCGAACATGAGTTCGTGTGCCGCATCCGCCGCATGGGCTCCCCCACGCGCCAGCACGATGACCTCTCCCAGCAACATCGCCAGCTCCAGCACCACCAGGGCCGCGGCGATCCGCCCGAGTTTGCTTGAGGCCGCATCCGCCCCTTCACCCCGCGAGAACAGCAAGGTGGCAGCGATGCCGGAAATCAGTCCGCCGTTCAGGAAAAGAACCGGCAGCAGCGCGTTGTGCCACAGGACGAGGCCGGGGGCTCCGTTCAAAAGAAGGCCGGTGTACGATGCGACGACCACCGCGCAGACCGCGCCCACAGGTGCAAGCTTGCGCGCCGGCGAGGACCACCACCCGTCCTTCCACTGCTGCAACGCGTGCAGCACACTGATCGCGAAGAAGACCCCAAGGAAGATGCTGCCCCACGACAGCACTGACGCCGGGTTGAAATAGATGCCCAGGAAAGGCGCCCGCATCGGACTGCCCAGGTCAAGGACCAGGAGAGCGAGTCCCGGGATCATTGCAAGCGGAGCGACGAAGGCCGCGTTCCGTGCCACAACCCGGCCGTCGCTCATCCAGCGCCCGACGATCACCGACAGCAGGTATGCCCCTGCCGACAGCCCTCCGACGAAGAAATAGACCACAATCATCCAATTGTACGCCAAGTGTGGCTCCAGCATGAATCCCGACATGAACTCAGACATGTTTTCCTTCCTTTCTTCTCTTGTCCAGCGGACACACGAAACCGCAACAATGTTTTACTGACGGTACCGCGATCAGTAGAATGCGCCAACCGGACACATCTACGATTGCTTGCACACCGTTCCGCCCTCAGCGGACCCGACTTTCCGTTCATCCAGCGACTTGGCCACTGCGCGTAACAACTTCTCGGTCGAGACTGGCTTTTCAAGAAACGCCGCAGGTGTCCCGCCAAGGTACTTGCCCAACTCCGCGGACCCGAAGGGCAGGCCGGCGGCCTTGCCGACGTTGGTCAGGAACACAACCGGAATATGACGGGTGGCCGGATCCTGCTGGAGTTCGTGGAACGTCGTGAACCCGTCCTTGCCGCCCGCCATCATGACGTCCAGAACGATTGCGCTGGGCCGGACCTGGCGCGCCACGCGCAGCGCGTCCTCTCCCGAGGTGACCGTCAGCACCGGGTAGCGTGACCCGAGAACCTCGCAGGTTGACGCCAGTTCCTCGGGATCGTCATCCACGACAAGGACAGTCGACGTATGCGTATGCGGAGGCATGATCATGGTTCTGTTAAGCACTTTACAAGACGCCGCGCATCTGACATACTGGACAAGTCTACGAAAAATGAGATTGGCGTTTACCTGCTCGCGAGTGGCAGATGCCCGCATGAAAGGCACAAACGTTCGATGACCCCGAGAAAAGGAGAACGCGATGGGGCACTCGATATCCGTCATCCGTTGATTCGCCAGGTCGGCGAACTGACGGCGGAGCTGATGGGCCTGCGCCTCCTGGTCGTTTATCCGACGCCATCAGGATGGGGGCAGATTCACGGCGACAGCCGGGCCGACCTGCAGCCTCGCTTCTGCAAATTGTTTCAGGCCTCGCCGGAAGGTGCCAAGCACTGCCGTATGTGTCACATCCTGATGACGGCAGCCGCCTGCGGCGGCGGTCCCGCCGAACAGCGCTGTCACGCGGGGGCTTCCGTGATGGTGTGTCCCGCCGCGAACTCATCCGCCGAATCGGTTGCCATCGTTTGTTCCTGCATGTTTGTCGAGGCTGGAGGATGGGAAGAGACCCGTGCGCGTGGAGAGAAACTGGGCCTCGACTTGCGGGAGCTTCGCAAGGCATTTCTCGCGCTGCCGAAGATGGACGAAACGCAAAGGAACCGGCTGCGGGCGGCGATGGAAACGATGGCCCAGGCGGTGCGGTTAGTCCGCCGCAGCGCGGCGCTGGAGGCGGAACTGGCGGCGGCACGGGCGGGAGCCCGCTCGGGCACCGAAATCGCGGAGTGGATCGAGAAGACCGACTGGGCGCCGCGGGCGCCGGCCGCCGGCGGCCGGCCGCTATTGATCCATGTCGTCTGCGAATTGATACGACAGCGGACCGACCTGCCGTTGACCGTAAAGGAACTGGCCGCCGCGGCCCGGTTGACTCCCAACCACTTCACGACACTGTTTCGGGAGCACGTCGGCAAGCCGTTTACCGATTATCTGGCCGAACAGCGTATCGGCCGTGCCCAGAGGCTCCTCCGCAATCCCACGCTGACCGTCAACGCGGTTGCCCGCCAGGTGGGCTTTGACGATCCTGGGTATTTCACCCGTCGCTTCCGTCAGAAAACCGGCCTCTCGCCCCGCGAGTGGCGCAACCGCAAGGCCGGGCAAGCTGTTTCGGGGTAGATCTGCACCCGCCCGGCGGCGCCATCCAGGGATCGCTTCACCGCGTCGCCAGCCGGCGCTTG